>NZ_JBSGBN010000071.1:0-49163 GCF_053601275.1 Streptomyces sp. NPDC004752
TCACCGGAGTAGTTCATGTGCACGTGCAGGTCCCCGCCGTACCACCCGCGCGCCGCCGCGTCGTAGAGCCGCACCGGCGAAAGCTCCACGGCCTCTTCCGCCCCGGCCACGACATCGATCTCCACTTGCGAGGGCAGGAACTCGCCTCCCCGCCCGATCTCGACCACCGTCCTGCCGATTGGGACCTCGACGGTGAGGTCATTACCGTGAAAGAACGGGCGGCCGTGGTAGTCGTACTTGCGCAGGACGCCGTCGGGAAACCATGCGCCACCGCGCTCATCCCACACCCGCCACCGCGACACCGCATCCGACACCAGGCGCAGCGTGCCACTCGCCACCGGTTCCACCGCCCGGACGCGCCGGCCGTCCACCCGAATCTCGGGCTGATCGACACTCGCCACCGCATCGACCAGGGCCAACGGCGCGTCGTGGCCACCCAGCACGAAGACCTGATACGGGACCGGATGGCGCACCGTCGCAAACGGCACAGGCGTCCGCACCCGCACGCCCCCGCCGTGCACCACCGCAAGACCCACAGGCAGTGGATCGGGCAACGCGTCGACCACAGACTCGACAACCGCGGCGGGATTCACCCCGGGCGCGTTCAGTCCCCAGACCATTCTCCGGGCGGCCATCACCCTGTCCTGGTCGCACCAGCCCAGCAACGCCCTCAATGCCGTCGCCAGGGCGTCTTCCCGCTCGTTGCCCCAGTCGTACCCACGCTCCACACAAAGCGTCCGATACCGCGCCAGCATCTCCGCGACCACGGGCGGCATGTGTTCGTCTTCGCAACACATCCGGCCATCTCCCTTCCCCGTCACATTCGATATCCGCACGGCCGTCCTTGACGTGGGAGACGGGCTCGATCTAGGGATCAATATTCCCTAGATGTGAGACTCTAATGCAACGATGCTGCTTGGGGCAATGGGTGTGGTACGGAAGTACGTCGGGCATGAGAACCCAACCGGGCTGCAACATCTGCTGAATCGGCCCTGCTTGCAGGGGGCAGGTGGTGTTGTGCGCGAGGTCCGGGCGGACCTGCGACACCCACAGCGGCCCGCCTCCCGGGGTCGCGATATGGGGCTGGGATTCCGCAGCCGCATGGTCTGAGTCAGGTGTTGTGTTGTGCGGTGACCGCGGAGATGGCGTTGAAGCCGACGGCGGCGCGTGAGCCGATCTGGGTTGCGACGGCGCTGTAGAGGGCGTCGAGGATGGCGAGGAGGGCCAACTGGCTGGTCATGCCCTGGAGTCGGAAGCCTAGTTCGGGTGCGCCGGCGATGAGCGCGTAGTCACACATCGTGGCAAGTGGGGTGTTGCTGTAGCTGGTGAGGGCGACGGTGACGGCTCCGCCTTCGCGGGCCTTGTGGGCGCCTTCCAGGGTGGGGCGCATGGCCCCGGTCCGGCTGATGGCGATGCATACGTCCTCGCGGCTGAGCTGCTGGGCCATGACGTGCTGGGACCATACGTCGTCGGGTGCGAAGGCGTGCAGGCCGATGGTGGTGAGCCGTTGCGCGGCGTCGGTTGCCGGGGTGCGCGAGGTGCCCACGGCGACGAACAGGATCCGGCGGGCGCGGGCGACGGCGGTGACGACGTGTTCAAAACTCTGCTGGTCGACTGTGGCCAGAGCGTCGATGAGCGACTGGGCGCCGGCCCGCAGGACTCGTTCGAGGGTGGTCGCGGGTGGGGCGTCGTCCGGCTCGGTCGACGGGATGTGCTGCTGGAATTCGGTGCTCTCGGTGCGGGCCAGATCTCTGGCGACGATGAGCTTCAGGTCGGGAAAGCCCTGGAAGCCGAGTTCACGGCATGCGCGGACGACGGAGGACGGCGAGGCCGCGGCGGCTTCCGCGAGTTCGGCGATGGTGGCCTGCATGACCCATTGCGGCCTGGCGAGGACGGTATCGGCGATCCGGCGCGCGACGCCCCGCAGCGCGGGGGCTGCGGATCTGATGCGGGCGAGGGTTTCGACCGGCGGCTGGGCTCCGAGGTCGTCGGGCGGGGTTTCACCGGGTGCGGTCAACGGCGCCGTGATCGGTGTGCCCTGATGCGGGTTCGTGGCGGCCTCCTTGAGTGGCATCGCATCGTCGGATGTGCCTGACCTTACCGGAATCGGATGCCGTGCAAGGCCAGCAGGTTGGTTCGCGGTAGCTGGATCCCCGGCCGCCCTGTGATGCGCCGGAGCCTGTTCCGCGGCCCTCCGATGGTATAGCCCGCCTGGGGTGTGCCCGCCAGATACGGCTCCTGCCTGCCGTGACCAGTGCGGACGAGGCCGGGACGGGCATGCTCGGCCGGCCGCCGCCGTGTCGGCCGGAATCTGCCTTGCTGTTCATGAAATCGAGTTCCGCGAGATTTGTTGATCAAAAGAATCCAGTGCCATTCATTCATCTCGGGGTTACTCCGGGGCAACCTCGGCTGCCTAGCTTTCCGTTGCGGCGGCACCGCTTCGACGTTGTTGCCGCCGGCATATCGCTCGCAGCAGGCGCGAGCCGACCAGGCAGGGAGGCCGAAACAATGACACAGCCGGATACGGCGGAGCCGGACACAGCACGTCGGCTCGGTGTCGCGGCGGGGGCAGCCCCGCGAGCGGAAGGCGGGGAGCGTTCGACCGGGTCGCCGGGTCGGCGCGCCGACCTGCCCGGCGGCGCCGAAAGGAAGCAGAACGGCGTATCGGTGTACCAGGAGCTGGGGGTCCGGCCGGTGATCCACGCCGGAGGGACCACGACCACGTTCGGGGGGTCGAGATCACCGGAGGCGGTCTGGGCGGCGATGGCCGACGCCTCCCGGCAGTTCGTCAGCATCTTCGAGCTCAACCGGGCGGTCGGGAAGTACATCGCCGACGTCACCGGCGCGGAATCGGGCATGGTGACCAGCGGCGCGGCGAGCGGGATCGTGCTGTCCGTCGCCGCCGCCATGACCGGCGCTGACCTGGCCAGGGTGCGGCAGTTGCCGGATACCGCGGGCCTTCGCTCGAAGGTAGTGATCCAGAAGGCGCACCGGGGCCGCTTCACCTACCTGGCCCGGTACACCGGCGCGGACTTCGTCGAGGCCGGCAGCATCAACGAATGTGAACCGGAGGAGCTCGACCACGCGATCGACGAGCAGACCGCCGCCGTCCTTTACGTCCTGGGTCCGGGCCTTCGTCAGGTGGGGCCAAGCGTCGCCGAGACCGCGCGGATCGCGCACCGCCACGGTGTGCCGCTGCTGGTGGACGCGGCCGGGATGCTCCCGCCGAAGGCGAATCTGACGAGGTTCGTCGCCGAGGGCGCCGACCTGGTCACGCTCGGGGGCGGGAAGTTCCTCAAGGGCCCGCAGAACACCGGGCTGCTGTGCGGCCGCGCTGATCTCATCGAGGCGGCACTCGCGCATTCCGGGCCGAACTTCGCCATCGGCCGCCCGCACAAGGTCTCCCGCGAGGCCATCGTCGGCCTGTACGAAGCGCTCAAACGCTACCTGGCCAGCGACGAAGAACAGGTCCGCGCGGGCCTGCGCGCCCAGGCGGAGCTGGTGGCAGCCCGGGTGGGATCCGTCCCGGGAGCCGAAGTGACCGTCGAAGAAGACGACTTCGAGTTCTTCGTCCCGACCGCGGTGATCACGCTCTCACCAGAGCGCCCCGGCCGGGACGTGCGGGAGATCGCCCGGCGCCTGCTGGACGGCGAACCCCGGGTATTCCTCTACCACGACCGTCAGCTCCGCCGCCTGCTGGTCAATCCCACCGCACTGCAGCCGGGCGAGGCCGAGATCGTGGGCGAACGTATCCGCGCCGAGCTGCTCGCGGCGCATCAGCAGGCGCCTGCCCGACCGCCCGTCATGACCGTCCCGGCATCGCCGTCCGACCTGGAGTCCCGATGACATCCCTGCACACCGCGGCCGACGCCGCGATCGAACTGGCGGTCCTCGACATCGCCGGGACAACCATCGACGAGGGCGGCACGGTCTACCGGATACTCGCGGAGGCCGTCACAGCCGCGGGAGCCACTCCCACGTCGGCTGACATCAGCCGCTGGACGGGCACCGACAAACGCGAAGCCGTCCGTGGGCTGCTGTCGGCCCATGGTTCCGCACCCGACGACGCCGAAGTGGCACGTGTCTACGCCGATTTCCGGCGGCGACTCGACGCCGCCTACCGGGCCGACCCGCCACGGCCGCTGGCCGGAGCGGAGGACGTGCTCCGCGAGCTGCGCGGGCGCGGGGTCAAGGTCGCCCTCAGCACCGGCTTCGACAGCGAGGTGACCGACGCGATCCTGGGCCCGCTGGGATGGCGGGGCACCCTTGTCGACGCGGTGGTCAGCGCCGACCAGGTGGCACGCGGCCGGCCGGCCCCGTACCTGATCTTCCGGGCGATGGAACTGACCGGCGTGCTCGATGTCGGCCGGGTGCTCGTCGCCGGAGACACCGTGGCCGACCTGCTCTCCGGTACGAACGCCGGCGCCGCCGTGGTGGCAGGTGTCCTCAGCGGAGCCGACGACAGCGCAACGCTCGGCCGCATCCGCCACACCCACCTGCTCACGAGCATCGCTGACCTTCCCGCACTGCTGGCTGTGGCCCTGCGGCTCCCCGAGGCGATCGCATGACCGGGCCCACCGCACCGCCGCCGCATCGGCCGACCCGCGGTACGAACGCCCGGCTGTCCACGACGACTACCGCTGCGACAACTACCGCTGCGCTGACCACCGCTGGGACGACCACCGCTGCGGTGACCACCACTGCGACGACTACCGCTGCGGTGGCTACCTCTGCGATGACTGCTGCTGCACGCGCACCTCTGCTTCACCCTGGTTCCGAACCATCCGCCGAACCACCGGCATTCGAGTGCCGCGCGGTGTCCAAGGAGTATCAGGGCGGCACCCTGGCGCTTCGCGATGTCACCTTGCGCGGGGAGGCGGGGCAGATCGTCGTCCTGGTGGGGCCGTCCGGCTGCGGCAAGACCACATTGCTCAGGTGTATAGCCGGTCTGGAGTCCATCAGCGTCGGCGCAATCCATCTGCAGGGCCGCGACGCCGCCCATGTGCCGCCGCACCGCCGCGGTGTGGCGATGGTGTTCCAGAACTACGCCCTGTATCCGAACAAGACTGTCGCGCACAACATCGCCTTCCCCCTTCGGATGAGTCGGGTACCGCGAGCCGAACAGGAGGCGCGGACCCGCGAGATCGCCGATGTTCTCAAGATCGGCCACCTCCTCGATCGCCGGCCGCGCCAGCTGTCCGGCGGGCAGAAGCAGCGAGTCGGCATCGGGCGTGCGTTGGTCCGGCGGCCGACGATCGTTGCGATGGACGAACCGCTGTCCAACCTCGACGCGCAACTGCGGGTCGATATGCGCGTCGAGATTCGGGCGTTGCAGCAGCGCCTGGGCATGACCGTCGTATATGTCACCCACGACCAGGCCGAGGCGCTGAGCCTCGCGGACCGCATCGTGGTGATGAACGGCGGCGCTGTCGAGCAGGTCGGATCGCCGGAAGAGGCGTTCAACACCCCGGCCACGCCCTTCGTGGCCGGCTTCCTCGGCATGATGAACCTGCTGCCCGGCACGGCCGAGGCCGGTCGGCTTCGACTGGACGGCGCGGCGGGCGAGTCGATCCCGCTGCCGCACCGCGTGACCAGGGTGGGGGATCGGCATCGGATCGCGACGCTCGGTGTGCGCCCAGAGCACCTGGTAATGGGTCATCCGCCGCCGGGCCGGTGGTCGGTCTCGGGCACGCTCGTCTCCAGCGAACTGCTCGGAACCGAACGCCTCGTCGTGGTGCGAGTGGGCGGAGCGGGGGATCAGACCCTGCGCGTGCGGGTCGCGGCCGATCAGCCGCTGTCCTCGGAGCTGCGGGTGTGGGCGGCCGACGAGCACCTCCACCTGTTCGGCTCGGACGGCACACGACTGGGTGGCGACGATCGGGCGACCCCACTGGCTTCTGCGAACGTGGACGGCCTGCGATGACGTACGTCGAAGAGCGAGCCGAAGAGCGACAGGCTGGCCTCGATTCCTCCAGGCCGTCGGCGAACCACCGGCCACGGATGCGCCTGACCGACGGTGTGATCGGTTGGCTGTTGTGCACTCCCGCCACGGTGCTCCTCGGTGTGTTTGTGATGCTGCCGCTGCTGGCGGTCAGCGTCCTCGCCTTCTTCCGTTGGGATCCGCTCAGCCAGACGGGCCACGCGGTCGGCCTCGCGAACTTCTCCAAGATCCTGACCAGCCCTGAACTGCGGTCCGCCGCGCTCCGCACGCTCGAATACACCGCGTTGACGGTGCCGACCACGGTGGCGCTGGGCATGGCCATCGCCGTGGGAATCAGTAACGTTCGACGCGGAGCGATGCTGTGGCGCACCGTCTTCTTCCTGCCGGTGGCATCCACCCTGGCCGCGACATCCGTCGCCTGGCGCTTCATGTTCTACCCGCACACCGGGATCATCGATCAGACGGTGGGCGCGGTCATCCCGATCAGCGGGTGGCTGCAGTCGACGAACCTGGCCATCGTCGCGGTGTCGATGGTCGGTGTGTGGCAGGCACTCGGCACGACCATCGTCATCTTTCTCGCCGGACTGTCGGGGGTGCCCCGGCACCTGCACGATGCCGCCGCTCTCGATGGAGCGACCTCCTGGCGCCGGTTCTGGCACGTCACATGGCCTGCCCTCGGCCCTGCCACGGTCCTGGCCCTCGTCATCGACACCCGGGACTCCTTGCGCGTCTTCGACCAGGTCCAGGTGATGACGCAAGGCGGCCCGCTCGGATCGACCACCACGTTGTCCTATCTGCTGTGGCAACGGGGCATCCACTACAACGATCTCGGCGGCGGCGCCGTCATCGACCTTGCCATCCTGATCGTGGTCATCGGTTTCGTCGGCATCCAGCTCATGACCGTCGGGCGGCGGCTCAACGAGGGAGCGGCCCGATGAACGCACCCCGGCCGCGCCGTCGGCCGCCCCTCGGGCAGATCGCGCTGCACCTTGTCCTGGCCTTGGCGGGCTTCCTGGTGCTGCTGCCCTTCCTGGTGATGCTCCGCGCCGCCGTCACACCGGACCAGTGGATCTTCCGGGGAACGCTGAGCCTGCACGGCCTGACCTTGAGCCACTTCGCCCAGGCATGGAACAACGCGCCGTGGCTGCACTACTACTGGAACAGCCTGCTCTCGGTCACCGCCATCTACATCGGCCAGATACTCACCTGCCTGCCGGCCGGGTACGCCCTGGCACGGTTGCGCTTTTGCGGCTCAGGTGTTGCCACGTGGGTTGTCGTCGTCTGTCTGGCCATTCCGACCCAGATCGTCGCCCTGCCCGTCTTTCTGCTGCTCTCACGAATGAGCTGGCTGGACACGCTGCAGTCGTTGATCGTGCCGTTCGTCGCCTCGGCCTTCGGAATCTTCGTCTTCCGGCAGTTCATCATCACGATCCCGCAGTCGCTGTTCGATGCCGCGCGGCTCGACGGTGTCGGCCCGATCGGCGTTGTCTGGCGCGTCGTGCTGCCCAACGTCCGCCCCGCACTGGCCGCGTTCGGCGTGCTCAGCGTGATGGGGCACTGGAATGACCTGTTCTGGCCGTCGGTCGTGCTACGGACGGGGCGTTCGGCCACGGTGCCGTACGGCATCGTCGAATTCGCCTCGGGCGAGGGCGGCTCGAACTACGGCACCCAGATGGCTGCCGCCGCCATCGCCGCGATCCCGCTCGTCATCGCCCTGTGCTTCGCCCAACGCCAGTTCGTCCAGGGCCTCGCCCCCTCGGCCGCGGCCGACTGACTCACCACGTTTCTCGCCCTCACACCCATCACCCATCACCGTTCACTGACCACCGTTCACCAACCACTGACCACCGACCACCGGCAGACACCCAGGGAGCTCGCAGTGCAGCCCACCCACCACGCCCTCGACCGCCGAGGCTTCCTCGCGCTCGGCGGAGGCATCGCCACGGCAGGCATGCTCGCCGCCTGCGGCAGCGGAGCGCCCAAGAACACCAGCAGCCCGGGATACACCAACCGTAACGAGGTCGCGGCCGCGGCCAAGGGCCAGACCGTCTCGATCGTCTACATCAACAACCCCGGCTTCGACAGCACGCTCAAGCAGATGCTCGGCCCGCAGTTCACGGCCAGCACCGGGGTGACCGCCAAGCTGGTCAAACTTCCCTCGGTCAGTTACGACGACGTCACCCAGCGGATCCAATCGGACCTGACCGCCGGCCAGGGTGATGACATGGCCCTGGTTGGTTTGCAGAACGTCCGCACCTACGCCGACGCGGGGCTGGCCCTGCCACTCGACAAGTTTTTGACGCTCAGCGGCGACTACAGCAACCAGCTCTACCCGAAATTCCTGACCCTCGGAAAGCGGAACAAGTCGACCTACGCCATCCCGTACTGTGCCTCGGTCCTGGTCCTTTATTACAACGCCGAGCAGTTCACCCGCGCCGGACTCGACCCCGCGAATCCGCCGAGCACGTTCAGCGAACTCCGCGCTGCCGCCGCCAAACTCGTCCAGTCCAAGGCCGCACGCTATGGCGCCTGCGTTGCGTACGACTCGGAGGACATCTGGCCTTACCAGACGTTTCTGTCCTCTGCCGGTGGCTCCTTCATGAGCGCGGACGAGAAGAGCATCACCTTCGACTCGGACAAGGCGATCGCACATCTCGACTTCTGGGCGCGGCTGATCAAGGACGGCTACTCGACCCCTCTCAACAGCGATGATTCCAAGCAGGCTTTTGTGAGCGGTGACCTCGGGATGCTCATCACCAGCAGTGCCATGCTCGGGTCGTTCGAAAAGGGCGCATCGTTCACCCTCAAGACGGCCAGGACCCCGATCCCCGACGGCGGCACACTTCGCACACCGGCAGCCGGCGCCGGGGTCGTCGTACTGACCAAGGACGCCAAGAAGCAGGCCGCGGCCTGGCAGGTCGTCCAGGCCCTCACCGGCAAGGCCGGTTCCACGGCCCAGACCGAGGCCAGCGGCTATCTGCCGGTCAACAAGGCGGCAGCCGAAGACGCCTCCGGGTTGGGCGGCTTCCTGGCGAAAGACCCGCTGCGCGCGGCCGCCACCAGTGAGGTCCCGGCCATCATCCCCTGGTACCAGTTCCCGGGCACCAATACCGCCGAGATCAGCAAGTCCCTCCAGGACGCCGTCCTCGCCGCGACCAGCGGCAAGAAGACCGCCTCCCAAGCCCTCCACCACGCCGCAAGCCAGGTCAAATCGCTGTTGCCGTCGTGACGAAGCAACCACTCAACCAAACGCCAGAAAGGAACCTGACCAATGTCCAATACGAACCGAGCTAAAGCCGTCTCAATCCGCCCCATACCTGAGGAAGTGTTGAACAGCTACATTGAGGTCGACGAGCGCCGCCGCTTGCTCGCGCCGTCGGGTGAGGCCGGGCAGGCCCATCTCAACGACCGCCCGATTTCAAACCGCAGCCTCGATAGTTTCGCGCGCCCGACCCCTGCGCTCACGCCCGCGCAGCGCTTGCACCTGGACATCTACGGCTACGTCGTGATCGAGAACGTACTCACGCCAGATGAGGTCAACCAGTTGCGCAACGAGATCTACAACATCGAGCGGCGTGCCCTTGGCGGCGACAGCCTCGAGGACCTGCGACCAGCGTTTGTGCGGCGCCATACAGAAGACATCTTCCAATTTGCGAACCTTCCTCACGTTTCGCCGGCCTTCTTCGACTACCTCACCCACCCGCGCATCGTCGGGATGGCCGAAGAAAGCATGGGTGGACCGGCTCGGCTCCATAACTCACAGGCACATATCCGCCGCGCACCGGCGGACCCGGATCGAAAGGAGCACGGGAACTCCAACGCCTATGGATGGCATCGAGGTTCCGTCGGGATGGCGGGCACGATCGCGAACGGTCTCTATCACTTCCCGTTCGTCGTGGCGCTCACCAACCTCACCGACCTGGGCCCGGACGACGGCGGCACCTCGGTGATCGCCGGCACGCACAAGATCCCGGGGGAGGTGGATCTGCAGCCGCTCATCGACGCCGCAGAGGTGGACCCGTCGCTGATCCACCATGTCGAGGCACCGGCCGGATCGACACTGCTGTTCTTCGAGTCGCTCGTACACTCGGGCGGCATCATCCGGTCCGGGCGCGATCGGCTACTCGTGATCGGTTGGTACGCGCCACCATTCTGGGCCACCCCTCCTGGCAGCGAACCGTCGGTTGAGCTAGTAGGGCGGCTGCCGAAGGAGTACCAGCGGTTCATGGTCGGTTGGACCAGTAACTTCTCGCCCGACATCCAGGGCCGCTCACTGACCGACTATCCGCCGGAGAAGTAGACCTGTCGTCGCGCGAAGGCGGCTTCTCCTGGGAGGGCGCGACGTCGAGCTACTGGCGGGGATCCGAACGCCGACGGCGACACCCTGTGCTCCACCCGCATTTGGCATCCCGTCAGCGCACGCCAGGGTGATCCGGGCCTGCTCAGCCGTGCGCCGGTCCGGTCGTGATCAGCTCGGGTTCGGTGGCCGCTCGGACGTCGGCCTCGGTGACCCCGGGCGCGCACTCGACCAGATGCAGTCCGCGGTCCGTGACGTCCAGCACGGCGAGGTCGGTGATGATCCGGTGGACCACGCGGGCACCGGTGAGCGGCAGCGAGCAGTCGTTGACGATCTTGAAGGTGCCGTCTCGGGCCACGTGCTCCATCAGCACGATCACCTTGCGCGCGCCGTGGACCAGGTCCATCGCGCCGCCCATCCCCTTGACCAGCTTCCCCGGGATCATCCAGTTGGCGATGTCGCCCCGGGCCGACACCTGCATCGCCCCCAGGATCGCCGCGTCGATCCGGCCCGAGCGGATCATCCCGAAACTGGTGCTGGAGTCGAAGAAGCCGGCGCCGGGGCGTACCGTCACGGTCTCCTTCCCTGCGTTGATCAGGTCGGGGTCCTCGTCCCCGTCGTACGGGTACGGGCCGGTGCCGAGGATGCCGTTCTCGGATTGCAGCACCAGCTCCACGGAGGCGGCCACGTGACCGGGTACCAGGGTGGGCAGCCCGATGCCCAGGTTGACATAGTCGCCGTCGCGCAGTTCCCGCGCGGCGCGGGCGGCCATCTGGTCTCTGGTCAGTGCCATGGTCATGCTCCTCGTCCGACGCCGCGGCGGGG
Organism: Streptomyces sp. NPDC004752; assembly: GCF_053601275.1. NCBI lineage: Bacteria > Bacillati > Actinomycetota > Actinomycetes > Kitasatosporales > Streptomycetaceae > Streptomyces > Streptomyces sp. NPDC004752. The sequence continues at coordinate 11,064 of NZ_JBSGBN010000071.1, forward strand.
CCTGGTGGTCCGTCGTTCGATGCCCTTGGCCGCGGCCTGGTCGGGTGTGAGAGGGAGAACGCGGTCGATGTAGATGCCGGGGAGGTGAATCGTGTCCGGGTCGAGTTGGCCGGGTTCGACGAGGTGCTCGACTTCGGCGACGGAGATCCGGCCGGCCATGGCGCAGACCGGGTTGAAGTTGCGGGCGGCCTTGCGGAAGACCAGGTTGCCGTGCCGGTCTCCCTTCCATGCGCGCACCAGCGCGAAGTCGGCCGGCAGGGCCCGCTCCAGCACGAAGGACGTGCTGTCGAACTCGGCGGCCGGCTTGGGCGGCGAGGCGAGAGCGACCGTGCCGTCGGGAGCGTACCGCCACGGCAGGCCGCCGGAGGCGACCGCGGTGCCGGTGCCCGTCCTGGTGTAGAAGGCGGGGATGCCGACGCCCGCGGCGCGCAGCCGTTCCGCCAGGGTGCCCTGCGGGGTGAGTTCGACCTCCAGCTCGCCGCCGAGGTACTGCCGGGCGAACTCCTTGTTCTCTCCCACATAGGAGGCGACGATCCTGCGGATGCGGCCGCGGTCGAGCAGCTTGCCGAGGCCCACGCCGTCGGTGCCGCAGTTGTTGGAGAAGATCTCCAACCGCCCCACGCGGGCCTCGACGACCGCGTCGATGAGCACGGCGGGGATGCCGCAGATACCGAAGCCGCCCGAGGCGATCGATGCCCCGTCCCGGATGCCTGCCACGCCCTCGGCCGCGGTGCCGACCACTTTGTCCACCGTCTGTTCCTCCCCGGTCAGTTGAGCTTGGCGAGCTGGGCGAGGACGGTCTCCGGCGCGGCGTCCGCGGGGATGTCGGCGAGCAGGAAATCACCGGACGGCAGCGCCACGCCGTCACCGTGCCAGAACTCCTGCGGGATCCGCGGTCCGGTCAGCCCGGAACCGGCGACCCGCACACCGTGACCGGTCCGGTGGCCCAGCGCCCAGCGGTAGTGGTCGGTCACGTTGCCGACCGGTGCCCAGGCACTGTCGTCGACCTGCGGCAACAGGTCGGCGCGTGGGTCGCGTTCGTCGAGCAGCAGCATCGAGACCGGTGCCGCGGCCAGCCGCCGCAGCCAGTCCGCGACGTACATCGCGGCGGTTTCCGCGTGGTCGGCGGTCAGGTCGCTGAGCGGACCGGCGCCGCTGAGTTCGTGGGTGAGCGCCAGCCACAGCATCGGGGACGGGATCTGCACGACGAGCGGCGCGGCCGTGGTCCGCGCCACGAGCTCGGCCAGCTCGACGGCGGCGAGGGCGGTGCGCTCGTGGGCCAGCATCGTGCGCAGGGCGTACCCGGTCCGTGGCCGGGCGGACAGGTCGGCCCGCAGCGCGTCCCGGCGGGCGAGGGCGTCGTCGTAGTAGGCGCCCAGATCCAGCAGCACGGTGTCGGGGCCGAGCAGGCCCTGGGCCTGCCCGGTGTACTGCGCGAAGGCGACCGGGTCGGTCCACGGGATGGGGCGGCCTTGCAGGATGACCGCGCGGGCGTAGCGCTGGTGGTCGATGATCAGCGCGGTCGGCCGGCCGGAGGGCGGGGCGGAGAGGAGGGAGGCGAAGTCCGTGTCCATGGGTGTTCCCGGGGTCGAGGAGAGGCTCGGACGAGGGTGGGGAGCCGTGCTGCGGCTCCCCACCGGGTGAGGGCGGCCGGCTCAGCCGTTGAGGATGACCTTGAGGGCGTTCGTCTTGGCCGCGTCCGCGAAGGTGTCGTACGCGTCGAGGATCCGGTCGAGCGGGAAGTGGTGGCTGGCGAACCGGTCCACGGGCAGCTGCCCGTCGCGCACCAGCCGCAGCAGCATCGGCAGGGTGTCGGTGTTCACCAGGCCCATGGAGATCACGATGTTCTTGATCCACAGGTCCTGGAGGGGCAGTTCCACCGGCTTGCCGTGGACTCCGACGTTGGCGACGTTCCCGCCCGGACGGACCAGGTCGAGCGCCATGGCGAAGGTCTGCGGGACACCGACCGCCTCCACCGCGACATCCACCCCGTCCCCGTCGGTGAGCGCGAGGACCTCGTCCCGCCAGCCGTTGCTGCCGGAGTCGACGGCGTGCGTGGCACCGAAGGAGAGTGCCTGCTGTGCGCGGTGGCCGTCGACGTCGATCGCGATGACGCGCGCGGCGCCCTGGAGCCCGGCCGTGGCCGACACCGCCAGGCCCACCGGCCCGGCGCCGATGACCGCCACGGTGTCGCCCGGCTTGACCCGCCCGTAGCGAACGCCGATCTCGAAGCCGGTGGGCAGGATGTCCGAGAGCATCACACCCTGCGCGGGGGTGACCCCTTCGGGCAGCTTGTGCAGCGAGGTCTCCGCGTACGGCACACGGACGTACTCGGCCTGGGTGCCGTGGATGAGGTGGCCGAGGATCCATCCCATGCCGGGCGCCCCCTCGTCACCGGCGCAGTGGGAGTGCAGCCCCTGATGGCAGTAGGCGCATCGCCCGCAGTTCTTGATGCAGGCGATGATCACCTGGTCGCCGGTGGTGAGGGTGGTGACGGCGCTGCCGGTCGCCACGACCGTCCCGACGCCCTCGTGCCCGAGGACCCGGCCCTCGGTCACCGAGGGCACGTCGCCCTTGAGGATGTGCAGGTCGCTGCCGCAGATGGTGGTGGCGTCGATCTTGACGATCACGTCCGTGGGTGCCTCGATCGTCGGGTCGGGGAGGGTGTCCCACGATCTGCGGCCGACGCCGTGGTAGACGAGAGCCTTCATGGCGATTCTCCTTGTGCAGTGCAGTGCAGTGCACTGCTGAGCGGACGGGTCGGGGGCGCGTCAGGACTTGCGGTGCACCTCTTCACCGTGCTTGTCCTCCAGCTCGCGGACCCGCTCCTCAAGCCGGGCGATGGTGACGTCGCGGCGGTCGGGGACCATGACGATGGGGAGTTCCTTCAGCGGAGCCGTCACGCGCCGCGGGCCGTCGATCGTGAATACCGTCGCCGTGATGTCCTCGGTGTCCGAACCCCAGGAGCCGTAGTAGGGCAGGTCCTTGGGAGGCTCGGGCTTGACGAACTCCGCGCAGAATTCGGCGTACGGCTTGCCCCGCCGGAGCCTGGCCGTGCGGGCGGCGGCGCGCGCGGCATCGGTGGCCTCGACGTCGAGGCGGTACGTCTCGGGGTCGTAGCGCACCCCGAAGACCTCCTCTGCGACCTTCTGGCTGATCCGTCCCAGTTCGGCGTCCTTGACGACCGATTCGGGCAGCCGCTCCAGCGGGTCGCCGTAGCCGCCGCCGGCGCCCTGGCTGATCATGTACAGCTCGCCGTCCTTGGCGATGTCGAACTGCAGGCCCATGTGGTAGGTCGAGTAGCGGCCGTCCTCGAAGGGACGCTCGTTCATGACCTTCTCGATCGACAGGTCGAACTTCTTGTTGTCCCGGCGGATGTGCTCGTAGACATTGGTGCCCTTGACCATGGCGAGCGGGTGGGTGCCGCAGCCGTAACCGCCGTACATGCCGTAGATGGAGGAGAACTTCGCCCCGGACGTCACCGTCATGAAGCCCCACTGCGGGGTGCCCTCGGCGGCGACGATCATTTCGTAGCCCATTCCTCCGGTGAACTTCCCGAAGCCCATGTTGTCGCGGACGAGCCGCTTGGACACGAGCTGCATGAAGGGGACTTCCTCCTCCATGACCTCCTGTTCGGCCGTGTCGGCCATGGCGCAGAAGAGCGGGGAGACCGCGTCCTCACCGTCGCGGAAGGGCTTGGCGCCGCCCGGCATGCCGTTGAGGTCCGCGCAGAGGTTTCCGACCATGTCGCCGTGCTGGGTGATCCCGCCCCACAGGAAGGTGTTGATCTGGTTGAACCAGTTGGCGACGACGTTGCTGTACTTCTTCGGGGTGGAGAAGGACATCCGGCTGTACAGCGCCTGCATCGCGGAGAACCCGCGGAACGACGCCTGGAGCGACTGCCCCATCGGCGCGTCGTAGGAGGCGTCGGCCCAGGTGCCCTCGTCGGAGATGATCTCGATGCAGCTCATGGCCGAGGTGCAGCGCGGCAGGTCGGGCCACCAGAAGGCGAGGATCGCCTGCATGAACATCGACTTGACCGAGCAGAGCGGGCTGTTGATGGCACGGTTGAGGATCTCCGGTCCCGTGCCCCGCAGATCGACGGTCATCTTGTCGCCCTTGACGGTGATCTTGCAGGCGAACTTGATGAGGATGTTCTCCTTCAGGGTCGAGTCCATGAACTGGTCGAACCGATAGGTGCCGTCGGGCAGTTCGCTGATCCGGCGGCGCACCTCGGCGTCGACGTCCTCGACCGTGGTGCGCAGGGCGGCCACGAAGGTGTCGACCCCGACCTCGTCGATGATCTTGTCGACCCGCTCCATGATCTTGCGTACCGCGGTGATCTTCACCTTCAGGTCGGCGAGTTGCAGCTTGGGGTCACGCACCGAGTGCTGGAGGAAGGTCAGCAGGTCACGGCGGAGCCGTCCCCGCTCGACGATCTTGAACGGGCTCATCCGCAGCCCGTCGTCGAAGGGCGTCTCCGATCCCGACGGCATGCCTCCGGGCTCGCAGGCCCCGTTCTCGCCCTCGTGGATCGTCGCGGCGACCCAGGCGATGATCTCGCCGCCCCTGATGACGGGCATGATCATCGACTGGTCGGTGTTGTGGATGTTCCCGAACCGCGCGTCGTTGTGGATGAACCCGTCGCCCTCGTGGATCCCGACGGTCGGCTCGTCCTTCCAGTACTTCATGATGTAGCGGATCGGATGGTGGAGGATCGCGCTGAACGCGATGACACCATGGCAGGACAGATACGAGACGTCCCCGCCCGCGGTGTAGATGGCGGTCGTGAGGTCACCCCACTTCGCGCCGGGCGCCGCTCCCTGCGCCTCGCACATCTCGTATCCCTCGTCCAGCGCGCCCGCGATGCGCTTGCGGATGCGCTCGACCTGGAGGCGGTCGACACCGGCCGCGATCGCCCGTTCCTCGTGCGCGCTCCGCGACGAGATGCTGTGGTCACGCATGATGTCGGGGTCCGGGCCGAGGAACAGGGTCGTCTCGTCCATGAACTTGTCGACCCATTCCTGCTCCTGGGGAGTCAGGTTCGCCGAGGGCCTGTCGTCGATGGTGGTCATGTCAATGGGCTCCTTCTGCTGCGCGCGTGGGTGGGCCGGGTCAGTCCTGGAGGAACCAGACCGCGCCCTGGCGCGTGGGCTCCAGCCGCCAGCCGGGCTCGACGAGATAGGTCGTGTTCTCCGAGGTGACGATCGCCGGACCATGGATGACGTGCTCGTGCGTGAGCGCGCTCTGGTCGTAGACGGGTGTGTCGAGTGGTTCGGCGTGGCCGATGAAGACGGCGTTGCGGCGGGACACCTCGACCGGGATCGACCGGCTCCCCCCGGCATCGAGGGTGTCGAAGCCGACGACGGCACCGTCGACGTAGGAAGCGACCCGGACCGTGTTGCACCGGATGCCGGCCTCGGGGGCCGCGCTCGACGCCCCGAAGCGGTGACTGTACACATCGCCGAAGATCTTGATCATGGTGAGGACGTCGCCGACGCCGTTCATGCGGGTGATGTCCTCCAGCGCCACCGCCTGAGTGAGCAGCTGATTGCCGTAGCGCATGTCGAGTTCGAGCCGGTGCTGCACGTCCTCGGCGGCGAAGCCCTGGCGGACCAGGTCCTCCCGCCCGCGCGCCTCAAGCTCCTCGACGACGGCATTGAACTCGTCGTAGCTGTCGTAGAGATGACGTGTCGTCGGGTTGTACATCGTCACGTGAACGCCGCGCTCGTGGAAGTGGAGCTGCTTCATGTTCCCGGCGCCGCAGGCGGAGAACACGGAGGAGAACGGCGGGGCCAGCACCCGCTTGATCCCGGCGTGCCGGGCGATGCCGCACGCGTGGAGCGGGCCGTTGCCGCCGTAGGCGAGCATCGTGAAATCCTCCGGCAGATAGCCGCGGACCCGCAGCTCCTTGCCGATGCCGATCGCCATTTGTTCGTCCACGCCGTCCTTGATCGCCCGCGCCACCTCCAGGACGGTCATGCCGAGCAGGTCGCACAGGGTCTCCTCGACGGCGAACCGGGAGCGTTTGGCGTTGAGCTTGATGTAGCCGTTCGCGTAGTTCTCCGGGTCGAGATAGCCGAGCAGCAGGTCGGCGTCGGTCACGGTCGGGCGCAGACCACCGCGGTCGTAGCAGGCCGGACCGGGGTTCGAACCCGCCGACTCCGGGCCGATCCTGATCGAGTCGTGGATACGGTCGTAAGCGGCGATCGACCCGCCCCCCGCCCCCAGGGTGTCGAGGTGGACCATCGGGACCGAGACGAGCCAGCGGTCGATCGTGGGCAGGAAGTCGTAGTGCTTGACGCCGCCCTCGGGCACGAGTCCGATGTCGAAGGACGTGCCGCCCATGTCGGTCGAGATGACGTGCCCGAGCCCGGTCTCGTTCGACAGGTGCTCGGCCGCCCCGACACCGGCGATCGGGCCGGAGTGGATCGTCTGGAGGGCGTCGGTGGAGTTCATCTGCGCCATGCCACCGGAGTTGTGGATGACGAGCATCGGTTTGTCATAACCCGAGTCGCGCAGGTTGTTCGACAGCTGGGACAGCGCGTGGAACATGATCTCGTGGAGGAAGCCGTCGATGATCGTCGAGGTCGCCCGGACGTACTCACCCTTGCGGCCGGAGACCTGGTGGCCGAGGAGGACGGGGATGGCACCGAGTTCATGGGCGGGGAACTCCTCCAGGAGGATCTCCTGGATCGCGAGCTCGTGCACGGGGTTCTCGGTCGCGTTGACGAGGGAGACCACGATCGCCTCCGCGCCGGCATCGACGAGTTCGCGGACGACCAGGCGGACATCCTCGGGGTCGAGCGAGGCGACGATCCGGCCCGCCGAGTTGATGCGTTCCTTGACCGAACGGATCATGTGGCGGGGCACGATCGGCTCCGGCCGTTCGGCCGCGGGGAGGTTCTGCTGCATCGAATAGTCGAGGCCCTCTCCGTAACCACGGCCCCGGGACAGCGGGATGATGTCCTCGAAGCCGTGGGTGACGATCGCGGCGACCCTGGGGCCCTTGCGCTCGATCAGCGCGTTGGTACCGAGCGTGGTCGCGTAGCGGACGGAGTCGACCTTCTTCAGCACGGTGCCCCGGTCGAGTCCCGCCCTCTTGCACGCGAGGTCGAGGGCCTCGTTGAAGCCGAGGGCGAGATTGTGATGGGTCGTCAGGGCCTTCGCCTCGACATACTGGTCGTCCCAGACGAAGAAGCAGTCGGTGAACGTACCGCCGATGTCGACAGAGATACGCTTCATGGGTACTCCTGGGGGCTCGCGGGGTGCGGATTCAGCGGACGTGGCCGATGGCCTTGAGGGCGGCGGTGTGCTTCTGGGCGTCCTCGCCGGGCCCGTAGGTGTGAACCTCCTCCGGGTCCACGCCGCGCTCATCCCACTGCGCCCGAAGGGCGGCGACGTCGATGAGCATGTCGACGGTCGGCGGATGGCCGGGCGGGAGGTACTCGGCCTCGATCTGGGTGCCGCAGCCGGGGCAGTAGTACTCGAGGATCCGGCAGTAGTACGGGTCCGGGGAGAAGGTGAACTCGTACCGCTCGGGGTCGATGATCGGCTGGTGGATCTCCCGGGGGTCCCGGTCGTATACGAGAGTGCCTTCCTTGTAGTTGCCGTGCGCACTGCCCATGTCCTGGTCGCAGACGCGGCAGACCCAACGCTCGGTGGCGAGGTCGATGACGAGGTATTCGGTCATGGGGACTCGCATGGGAGCCCTCCTTCGCAGGGTCGTGGCCGTCAGAGGGTGTCGTGGAGGAGGAGATCGCCGGCCGAGGTGACTCGGAAGGTCCAGCCGGGCAGGACGCGCGCGGTGAAGAAGGGCCCCTCGACGATCGCCGGGCCTTCCCCGGTGTCTCCCGGGCTGAGCTTGGCCAGGACGTGCACCGGCACCTCGTCGACACGGTCGGCGGCCGACCGGACCGAGCGGGTCCCGACGGACGGCGCGGGCCGGGTCTCGACCTCCTGATCCAGGGTCAGCTCCGGGTGGGGCAGTGGCGCGGTGATGGTGAGCTGGAGGGAGACACGCCTTTCCGGATGGTCGACCGCGTCGCCCGGACGGTAGAGGGCGCGGGACACCGGCGTCCCGTCCTCCTCCTCGACGATCACCTGCCACGAGGCGTCGCAGTCGGCGAGCGGATAGCCCTCCTGGAACATGTCGCGCTCGGCCCGGCCGAGGAGTTCGTCGTACGTCTTCCTCGTCGCCGCGGTCGTCGGCTCGTCCACGCCGGCCTCGTACGTCTTGCCGATGTCGGAGAAGGAGATGCCGAGCGCGGAGAACACCGCAGCCGTGCGCGGGATCAGGACCCTGCTCACCCCGGCGGGCCGGGCGGCGCCGGTGGCGCTCATCGGTCCGGCCCCGCCGAAGGCGGCCAGCGTCGTGTTCTCCCGCACCAGGTGGGCGAACGTCGAGGACAGCGCCTCGAAATAGGCCCGCTCCATCCGGACCAGCGCCTCCTCCAGGCTGATCCCGAGCGGGTTGGCGACGGTCTCGGTGATGACGGTCCGGGAGCGTTCGGCATCGAGCCGGAACGTGCCGTCGAGGTAGGTGTCCGGGTCGAGGACACCCAGCAGCAGATTGACGTCGGTGATCGTCGCCTGCTTGCCCCCGAAGCCGAAGCACGCCGGTCCGGGCGCGGCTCCCACGGAGTGCGGCCCGACCGTGATCTGCCCGTCCTCGGCGGCGATGACGGAGGACCCGCCGACGCCCTTGGAGTGGACGCTGCTCATCGGGTAGGAGATCGGGACGCCCCCGATCGTGCCCCGTTCGTCCGCGTCGACCTCGTCACCGACCACGACACCGACATCCGTCGTCGTGCCCCCGACGTCGATCATGAGGGTGTGCGCGAAGCCGTAGGCGCGGGCCAGGGCCGCTGTGCCCTCAAGGCCGCCCCGGGGGCCGGAGGAGTAGGTCTTGAGAGCGACGGACTTGGCGACCCGTGAGGACGCGCCGTCGTTGCGGTAGACGAGGAGCGGGTTGACGACCTTGTAGGACTTCAGGCGCCGCTCCGCGCCGTACAGGAAGCGCTCCATCGTCGGGTGGAGGAAGGAGTTGATGACACACGACCAGACCCGGCGGGGGTCGTTCCGGTCGCCGGCCAGGTCCCAGCTGTAGATGAGCGGGATGGACCCGAGCAGGTGGCGCGGGAACTTGCGCAGCAGAACGGCCCGCAGCCGGCGCTCCTGCTCCACATCGCCGCCCGCGACGACGACACGTGCGGCCCCGAGCGTCGCCAGCCGGTTGACCTTCTGGACCACCTCGAAGTCGATCGTCTCCTCGTCGGCTGCCATGTCGACGACCAGGACGCGGTCGCCCACGAGGCCCTCGAAGAGGTCCCGCTCGGCTTCGGTCGTCCGCAACGCCGCCGCGAGGTCCGGCAGCGTCGTGAGGATGCCGATCATCGGGCCGCGGCGCTCGACGAGCGCGTTCGTCCCTTGTGTGGTCGAATACCGGATGTGCTGGGTCGTGTGCAGCAGCCGCTCGATGTCGGGCGAGCCGTACAGTGCCGCGGACGCCTTCTCCACACCGGCGAAGAGACACTCCGAGAGGTCGTGGGGCGTCGTGAGGGTCTTGGTGAAGGTGAAGCCGGTTCCGTCCCAGACGCAGATGTCGGTGAGAGTCCCACCGTTGTCGATATTGATCAGGGTGTCCATGCCACTCCTCGGGCTGCAACTCGGACCACAACGGATCTGCGGGAGCGACGCGGTCGTTGCCCGGAGGTGACCCCCTGAGCGTCCGGCCCGGCCGTCGCCCTCGACGGTGAGATCCAAGGTGCTGGCGTCTCAGAGTTCGTGCGTGTCCCAAATTGGGACACGCACGCCGGTTGGTCCGAGCCACCTGCCCTGGGCATCATGAGGGCCCGACGCGTGAGGGCCGCACGCCTCGGTGGCCGCGACGAGGAGGTCGTATGCCGGACCAGAACAGCAGGCTGCTGCGTATGGCGGCTGCCCGAGCCGACTTCCTGGAATACGGACGGCAGGGCGCCGCGGGCGTTCCCGACATCCTCGCCGCGTCATGGGAGCGCAGTCAGCGGGCCGGGATCGACATCACCCGTCCGTCCACGGACTTCAGCGACGACATCGACACCAGCTGCCGTCTGGTCCGCTGCGCCGAGCCGGTCCTCGACCAGCTCGGCAACGACACCGCCGACCTGCCACTGGTCATCGCCCTCACCGACAGCCGGGCCCGCCTGGTCCAGCGCCGGGACTCCTCCTCGGCGGTCGGACGGCTGCTCGACCGAGTCGACTTCGCCCCGGGATACAACTACGCCGAGGGGAAGAAGGGCACCAACGGGGTCGGGACCGTGCTGGAGGCGGGGCAGGCCGTGTCCGTCGTCGGGCCGGAGCACTTCACGGAGGAGCTCCAGGCATTCGCCTGTACCGGTGCGCCGGTCATCGACCCGCTGACCGGGCGCATCGAGGGCATCCTCGACATCTCCACGCTGGCCGACGCATGGAATCCGCTGGTGCACACGCTCGTCAAGTCGGCGGCCAGGGACATCGGGCGCAACCTCCTCCTGGACCGGAACCAGGCCCAGCAGGCACTGTTCGAGACCTATCTGAGGGCCGACGCCCGCTCGATGCGACAGGCGGTCTTCGCCATCGCGGAATCGGTGTTCATGGCCAATGCCGCGGCCCAGGCCCTGTTCGACCCGGTCGAGCAGCTGGCCGTCCGGGAACACGCGACCTTCCTCATGGCCCGCCGCGATCGCGTGAACGAGACGATGACCCTGCAGTCCGGCCGGATCATCCATATCCGCGGGACCCGTATCGTCTCGGGCTCCGAGACGGCCGGCATCGTCGTCGTCGCCGACACCGTCACCGTCACCGGCCAGGCGTCGCGTGCGGGGACCTCCGTCCCCAGGACGGGGTTCGACGACCGTGTCCTGCCCCGGGTGGCGATGGCCGGCGCCGAGACCAGGGGTCTCGTCGGCGACCTGCGCCGACCGCATGTGCCGATCGCCTCCGGCTCGTCCCCGGCATGGATGCGCGCCTGCTCGGAACTGCGCGACGCGCTCGCCGCGAAGGCTCCGACGATCGTCCTCGGCGAGACCGGGGCGGGCAAGTTCACCCTCGTCGCCGAGCTGTTCCACACCGACCACCCCGGTGGCCACAGTGTCTCCGTCGACGCGACCCAGTTGCGGTCCGGTGGCGAGCGGGACCTCGACGCCCTGCTGGGCGGCGCCCGGGAGCAGACCCTGTGCATCGTCCGGAACATCGACCAGGCGAGCACAGAAGGAGTCGAACGCATCGGTGAACTCTTCACGACCCTCGGTTCGACGACGGCTCCCGTCACCTTCGCCGCGACGGTATCGGACTCCAGCCTCGACTCCGACCTGCCGTTCCATGCCCTCCTCGGACACTTCGAGGTCGCGGTGACCATCCCACCGCTGCGCTGCCGCACCGAGGACCTCACGCTCATCGTCAACCGGCTCCTGGAGGAGATCGCCCCGGGCCGGCGGGTCCGGCTCTCCCCCCAGGCCATGCGGACCATCGCTCAGTACACCTGGCCCCGCAACGTGTCGCAGCTGCGCGAGGCGCTGACCCATGCGCTCCATGCGCGGCCGGTGGGGGAGATCCAGAACCAGGACCTGCCCAGCTACTGCCAGACACGGTCCCGCAAGAGCCTCTCGCGGATCGAGGCCGCTGAGCGTGACGCGATCATCGAGGCACTACGGGAGAAGGACGGGAACCGGGTCGCCGCCGCGGCGCACCTCGGCATCTCGCGGAGCAGCCTGTACCGGAAGCTGCAGTCGTACGGAATCACGGCCTGACAGGTGGCAGTACCGTCCCACATGGGGGCATTTCGCATCCTTTTGCGCGCCCTCGCGGCCCTCGCGGCTCTTCGGCTTTCCGGCTCTTCGGCAGGGCCGGCCATATGCGGCTCGATGGGCCGCTCAGGTCGGCCTCGTGCACAACATGGGCGGTCTCGCGGTCGCTCGCGGTCGCCGACGATTACGCGATGGTGCTCCATGCGTGACACTGAAGGTGACGTAACCCTCTCTGGGTGAAGAGGCTCAGATGAGCAGTACCTGGGACGATGCTGCTGCCCTCGCGGGTGCCTACGACAGGCTGATGTCCGGCAGGACCGTGGGAGAGGTCGTCCGCAAGCCGATCCTGAGTTCTTGGCGGCGATGTCACCTCCGGGGCGTCGCGGCCGACGGCTTCGAGGTCCCCTACGACTCCGCCCTGGACTTCGGAGGCAAGCTCGCCCACGCCGCCGGCCCGGTACTCGACCGTCTGGAGTCCGTGCTCTCGGGTATGCCGGTCACCGTGTTCCTCACCGACGAGCAGTCGCGGATCATGGAGCGCCGGGGAGGCGAGCCCTCCCTGAACCACTACCTCGACCGGCTGCAGATCGCCCCCTGCTTCGGCATCCCCGAGGAACTCGTCGGCACCAACGGTATCGGCACAGCCCTCGCGGCGGCCGGGCCCACCCTCGTGGTCGGCCGCGAGCACTTCGCCGATGCCTGGCGCAGACTCGCCTGCGCGGGCGCGCCCATTCGCGATCCGTTGAGCGGGCAGTTCCTCGGAGTGCTCGACCTGACGTGCAAGGAGCGCGATTCCGACCTGGCCATGCTGGAGGCCGTGACCGAGGCGGCCCAGGGCATCGAGCAGCGGCTGCTCGACGGCGTCAGCGCACGCGAGCGTGCCCTGCTGGATGCCTACCAGGACGCCTCCGGCCGGAGGGGGAGGGCAGCCGGCCGGCCGACAGGGACGTCCCCGACGTCCTGGGACTTCCTCGACCCTGGTGATCGACTCATCCTGGAGGAGCGCGCGACCGAGCTGATCTCGTCGGGTCAACCCGGTCTCGCCGAGGTGCGGCTCAGCCATGGACGCACGGCCATCCTCGTCAGTCGGCCGATCGGAAGCTCGTGCGGCGTGACGGGTGTCGCCGTCGAGGCCGCCTTCCCCGGCGTCGGCGTTCGCCCGCTCCGTCCGCGGCAGTCTCGGGAGCCCCCGGAGCCCCCGGAGCCCCCGGAGCCCCACACGCCCGGCATGGAATTGCCCGGGGCGCACGGTCACCTGTCGGGGCGCCCCCTCCTGACCGCGCCGTCCGCCGCGTCCACTGCCTCCGCCGAGTCCGCTTCCGCCGCTTCCGCCGCTTCCGCCGCGTCGGCGGCACCGGCGGCACCGGCGGCACCGGCGGACCGGTGGCTGCTCGCCGTCGGCGAGCCCGTCATCGGCCGGCTCGCCCTGCGCGCACGTCAGCGCCTCGGCTTGATCGCCGATGCCGGTTCCCGGATCGGAACCACGCTCGATGTGTCCCGGACCGCCGGGGAACTGACCGAGGTGGCCGTTCCCCGGTTCGCCGACTTCGCGGCCGTCGACCTGCCGGACTCGGTGCTGCTCGGCGAGGAACCGATCCGGGTGGACGGCCCGCTGCGTCGGGCGGCGATGGGCGGCGCGTACGAAGCCTCCCACCTCCACGCGCTGGGCGACCTGATCACCATCGCTCCGTCCGCACCACAGGCCCAGGCACTGGCCACGGGCGAGCCGGTGCGCGAACGGACGCTGTCCCGGGCTCCGGGGTGGATGGCCCATGATCCGGTCCGCGGCTCCAAGATCCTCGGTGCGGGCGTTCACTCCCTCATCGCCGTGCCCATGCTCGCCCGCGGTACGGTCCTGGGCGTCGTCAGCTTCTACCGTTCTCGGGCGCACCACCCCTTCGAGGAGGACGACCTGATCCTCGCGGAGGAACTGGTGGGACACGCCGCCGTGTGCATCGACAACGCGCGCCGCTTCACCCGTGAGCACGCCATGGCACTCACGCTGCAGAGGAGCATGCTCCCGAGCGGCTTGCCCCTTCAGCACGCGGTGGAGGCGGCCCACCGCTACCTGCCCGCGGCGTCCGGGGTGGGAGGCGACTGGTTCGACGTCATTCCGCTGTCGGGGGCACGGGTGGCGCTGGTCGTCGGCGATGTGGTCGGGCACGGCCTGCACGCAGCGGCGACCATGGGGCGGCTGCGCACCGCGGTCCACAACTTCTCGGCGCTCGACCTGGCGGCCGACGAGATCCTCACCCAGCTCGATGACCTCGTGGTCCGCCTCGACCTCGACGACCAACGGGCCGGAAAATCCTCCATGGGAATCGTCGGCACGAGCTGCCTGTACGCCGTGTACGACCCCAGCACGCGGCGCTGCACCTTGGGACGGGCCGGCCATCTGCCGCCCGCCATCGTCCTCTCCGACGGCACCGTGGAATTCCCCGACGTGCCTGCGGGCCCGCCGCTGGGCCTGGGCGGCCTGCCCTTCGAGACGGTCGATGTCGAACTGCCCGAAGGCAGCCTGCTCGTTCTCTACACCGACGGGTTGATCGAGCACCTCGGCGGGGGCGACCTCGAACGCGGCCTCGACCGCTTGCGGAGCGTCCTCGCCGCGCGCGGCCGAACGCCGGAACGGGTCTGCAAGGCGCTGGACGCTCTCATCCCGGCGGAGCCCTCGGACGATATCGCCCTTCTGGTGGCCCGCACCCGAGCCCTCGACGCCGGCCAGCTCGCGACCTGGGACCTGCCCGCCGACCCGTCGGTCGTCTCCCGGGTGCGCGAGGACGTCATCGCGCGGTTGACCCACTGGGGCCTGGGAGAGCTGGCGTTCACCACCGAACTGGTCGTCAGCGAGCTGGTCACCAACGCGATCCGCTACGGCTGTGAACCCATCCAGTTGCGCCTGCTCCATGACAGCACGCTGATCTGCGAGGTGTCCGACGGCAGCAGCACCGCCCCCCGTATGCGCCGGGCACGAACGTTGGACGAGGGCGGGCGCGGGCTCTTCCTGGTCGCCCAGCTCACCCAGCGCTGGGGCACCCGGTACACCACGCGAGGCAAGGTCATCTGGGTAGAGCAGTCGCTGCCCGGACAGCCGGTCTGACACGCACGTCCTACTGAGGGCGCCGGCCGACTCCTGCCCCCCTTCCGCCCGCACCGCATCAGGCGCCCTGGCGCCCGCGTTGTCACACCGCCGAACACCAAGATCTCCGACGGAGTCGAGCTACGGGCGCTGTGACCTGTGTTCAAGGCGTTGAGTTGTTCGCCCTTGGTCAGGGGTTGGTAAGACGACTGTTTCGGATGTTAACCCGCTGGGCTTGGCCGGTTTTATGGCGCGCAGTTGTCCGGGCAGGCGGCGCGAGCAGTGTTTCGGGCATGACGACGTATCTGGAGATCGCTGACCGGCTTGCCGCTGAGCTGGCCGCTTCTGAGGCCGGCACCCGGGTGGCGAGCGAACCCGAGCTCGCGCATCGGTTCGGGGTGGGCCGGGCGGCTGCCCGGTCGGCGCTGCAGGAGCTGGAGCGACGTCTGCTGGTGCGCCGTGTGCAGGGCTCGGGCACGTTCGTGAATTCCCGTATCGACTACGTGATCTCCGGCGGCCACCCGCCGGCGTGGCAAACGATCGTGGAGGCTGCGGGCGCCAGGCCGCGGGTGATGGTCAAGCCCGTCGACCGGGTCGGGCTGCCCGAGGCCGAGGCGGAGTGGCTCGAACGCGAGCCGGGCTCGCCGGCGTATCACGTCGTGCGGGAGTTCTACATCGACGATGTCCTGGCCCGCTGGGCCGAGGAATGGATCCCGGTGGACGTCCTGCCCGACCTGGACTTGGCCCTGCAGGCGGTCGACTCGATCGACGGGGTGCTGCGGCAGATGGGCCGGCTACGGCCGGTGCGCGCGTGGTACCGGATGAGTCTGGAGATACCGCCGGTCCATGTGCTGGGGGAGCTGGGCATCGAGGCGAGCAGCCCGGTCTACCGCTGGGAAAGCCTCAGCCGCGACGCGAGGAACGGCCGGCCGCTGAGGCGGAGCGCCGCGTGGATCAGGGCCGATGTGGTCCGCGTCATCGTCGAGCTGACCGAAACGATCCTGGAGGAGGAAGAGTGACCCATGTGTGGAGTCGCGAGCAGCGGTGTGCGTTGCTTGCGGAGGCCGAGCGGGAGGAACTGGTCGCGCTGGCGGACGAGTGTCTCGCCGACGGCGTCGCGGTGCGTGTGCTGAGTGGGCCGGAGGTGGGGGTGGTTGCCGCGCAGGTCCGTGAACCCGTGCTGGCGGAGCGGTTTCTGCTCGGTGATGTGCTCGCCTGCCGGGCCGAGGTGGAGTTGGCCGGGCGGCGTGGCTGGTCGATGCGGCTGGGTGACGACCGTGTCGCCACCGTGGCGGCCGCGGTGCTTGATGCAGAGGTCGAAGCGGCCGGTCCGTGCTCGGCCCGTGTCGAAGAGCTGTGTCGGACCGTGGCCCGCCGGAGGGCGGACCGGGAGGCCGCTGAGTGGGCGGAACTGGCCCCCACGATCGTCGAGTTCGAGGAGCTGACATGACCGCTGTGCTGGACAGGGTCGCCGGGGCCAGGCTGCGGCCGGAGGAATCGCGGCTGGTGTTCCGCGCGGTGCTCGACGCGCTGGCCCGCCCCGGCCGGATCGTCGAGCTGCCGCCGGACCGCGTAGGTGGCGTGCCCCCCGTGTTGTTGCCGGTGCTGGCGCTGGCCGACCTCGCTACCCCCGTCGCGGTGCTCGATGAGGGTGAGGACTGGGCGGATGTGGTCGGTGTGGTCACGTCCGCGCCGACGGCGGCGATCGGTTCCGCCCGGTTCGTCGCGGCGACCCGCCCGATGACCTCGGACGAGCTGCGCGCGGTCAGCCGGGGAAGCGCCCTCGCGCCTGAAGAAGGTGCGTTTGTCTGTCTGCCGGTGTCCGAAGTGGCCGGGCAGGACTGGGTGTTGTCGGGCCCCGGTGTCCCAGGCTCGATAGCGGTGTCCGGGCTGGACAGCCTGGTGGAGGCGCGGGCCGAGGCGGTGGCGGATTATCCGGCCGGCCTGGATCTGCTGTTGATCACTGAGGACGGGCGGATGGCCGGTATTCCCCGCACGACCGTCATCGAGAAGAAGGAGTCCTGATGGGGTACTCGGGAATCCGAGGCGGGCTGGAAGCCATTCTCGCCGCGGAAGACCTGGTGCGGCACGCACGGGACCACGCCCCGGCGCCATGGGCATCGACCGAGCAGATCACCGCACGGTTCCGGCTGGCCGTGGACCAGGTGATGGGGGAGGGCAGCCTCTATCACGAGCCGACGGCCGCGGCGGCGCTGCGGCAGGCCGAGGGCGATCTGCTGGAGGCGGCGCATCTGGTGCGGGCACACCGGTCCACGCTGCCGCGGCTGGCCGTGAGCGAACCGGTCGACCCGGACGAGATGACCGTGCTGCGCCGGATCGTGCCGGCCGTCTCTCAACCGGGCGGCCCGCAACTGCTGGGCCGTACGACCGACTACACCGGCCGCCTGCTCGAACAGCCCGACGGCCCGCCGCCGCCACGAACCAAGAAGCCTGGTCCGGCGCCCGAGCGCAGCGAGGAGCAGCGCCGCCCGCGCCGGTTCCTCGACCAACTGCGCAAGCTGGATCTGGTCGCCGACCAGCGTCTGCGCGACGACCCGGACCCGGTTGACATCGCGCGTACGTCGGCCCGCCCGCCCGCCGCACGGTCGGCGGTGCTCGCATCGTTGGCGCGGGCCGAGACCGGTGGGCTCGTGGCGCTGTGGTACCGGTCGATGAGGGGCCCCGACGACGACGTTCACCACTTGTCGCTGGGCGAGCTGCGACACGGCCGTGTACCACTGCGGGTGCGGCACCCGCACACCGGCAATCCGGTGGTGCTGGGAGAGTTCCGGGCGACCGAGGTCGAGTCCATCGAGAGTCTCGACGGCGCCGACGAGGACACCACCCGGCTTGACGTCGGCTACGGGTTCTGTTTCGGCCACAACGAGCGCAAGGCGATGGCGATGGCCACCCTGGACATCGCCAACCGCCGTTTCGGCCGCAGGGACTTCTTGGAGCAGCTGCTCCTGCTCACCACGGACGGACTCGACTCCGGCGGGTTCCTCGAACACATGAAGCTGCCGCACTACGTCACGTTCCGCTCTGTGCTGGAGCGCAAGCAGGCCATGCGGGCCGCCGCGGAAGCCGCAGAAGCTACGGAAGGACCGGCCGAGCGGGACGCCGAGTCGGCCGGGAAGGAATCCTGATGACGACCACACTGGACCTTGTCGAGGAGCTGGAGCAGGAGCAGGGCCTCCTGGACGAGGGTGTCAAGCGGGAGATCCGCCGCGCGGCGGTCGCCGCGGTGTGCGTGCCCGGCTACCAGGTGCCGTTCGGTTCACGCGAGATGCCCGTCGCGCGCGGCTGGGGTTCGGGTGGGCTGCAGGTGACGCTCGGCCTGATCGGTCCCGAGGACATCGTGAAGGTGATCGACCAGGGCGATGACGCGGGGGTCAACGCCACCAACCTGCGCCGCCTGATCACTTCAACGGTCGGCTGCGCCGAGACCGCCGACACCCGCGAGGCCACCGTCGTCCAGAGTCGGCACCGCATCCCCGAGGAAGCACTCGGTGAGCAGCAGGTGCTCGTCATGCAGGTGCCGAGGACCGACCCGCTGCGCGGTGTGGAGAAGTCCGTTGTCAACAGTGCCCGCATGCATGCCGAGGCCGATTACGCCAAGATCTGGGTCAGCCTCTACGAGGACCTGGTCCTCAACGGCGTGATCACCAAGGGCACCGGGTATCCGGTGCTGGTCGGTGGTCGCTTTGTGATGTCGCCCAGCCCGATTCCGCGTTGGGATGTTCCCCGGCTGCACCAGGGTGGGCATCTGAGTCTTTTCGGTGCGGGGCGGGAGAAGAAGATCTACGCTGTGCCGCCGCACACCGATGTGCGCCCGCTGGCGTTCGATGATGTGCCGTTCGAGGTCGAGCATGCACCGGGTGTCGGGTGCCGGCTGTGCGGCAGCGACGATGTGTTCCTTGTCGACGCCGGTGCCGGCAGGGGATACCTGTGCAGTGACACCGAATGGTGCGCCCGGGTGCGGGACCGCGACGCCGATATCACCGCCCACCGTGAGCGTGCCCCGCTGCACCTGCTCCCCAGTCCTGAAAACCGTATGGCAGGTGCTGCGGCCGTGCGGCCGTATGCCGCTGCGGCCCGGCGGCCCAGTGGGCTGGAGTGGGCGCTGCGTGTGTCGGGCATCGGGAAGGTGCACGGCCCTGGCGGTGTCGGAGCGGTGCCCGGCACGGGTCCCGGGCACGGGACCGCCGTCAGCCCGGCCACCGGCGCGATCGTCGCGGCCTGGGACGTGTCCTTCGACGTCGCCCCGGGTGAAGCCCTCGGTGTGATCGGTGAGTCGGGCTCGGGGAAGTCGACCGTGCTCGGCTGTGTGACCGGCGGCCAGGAGGCCACCGCCGGCCAGGTGCACCTCGCCGCGGTCGACGGCGGGCGCACCGACGTGCTGCGGCTGCCCGCCGGCCACCGGCGCCGCCTGCTCATCAGCGAGATGGCCGTCGTGCACCAGGACCCGGCCGCCGGACTCAGCCTCGACGTGACCGCGGGCGGCAATATCGCCGAACGGCTCACCGCCGCCGGCTGGCGCAGTTTCCACGCCATCCGCCGCCGGGCCGCGGAACTGCTGGAACGGGTCGAGGTCCCCCTGTCGCGCATGGACGATCCGGTGCGCACGTTCTCCGGCGGCATGCGCCAGCGCGTGCAGATCGCCAAGGCGCTTGCGACCGACCCGCCGGTCCTGCTGCTGGACGAGCCCACCACAGGGCTCGACGCCTCGGTCGCCGCCGGGGTGCTCGACCTGCTGCGCGGCCTGCTCGCCGAACGGGACACCGCGGCCGTCGTCGTCAGCCACGACTTCGCGGTGATCGAAGCACTCACCGACCGCACCGTGGTGATGCAGCTCGGCCGGATCGTCGAACAGGGCCTGACCGACCAGCTCTTCCACGACCCGCACCACCCCTACACCCAGCGGCTCGTCGCCGCGGCCAGGAGGTAACCCCCATGCAACCCGTACTCAGCGTGCGCGGGCTGCACAAGTCCTTCGTGCTCCACACCGTCGACGGCCGGAGGGTGGAATCACTGCACGGAGTCGACCTGGACGTCCACGCCGGTGAACATGTCGCCCTCGCCGGCCCCAGCGGCGCCGGGAAGTCCTCCCTGCTGCGCTGCGTCTACCGCACTTACCTGCCCGATTCCGGCACGGTACGCCTGCGCACCAGCCACACGCAGACAGACCCGACAGACCCGACAGACCCGACAGACCCGACAGACCCGACAGACCTGACAGAACTGACCGGACTGGCCGACCGGGCCATGGCCCGGCTGCGCGGCCGTGAGATCGGCTACGTGTCACAGTTCCTGTCCGCACCGCCCCGGACCGGACCGTGGGAAGTCGTCGCCGCAGCCGCCCGACGCCGCGGCCTGGACCGTGCCGAGGCCCGCGACGCCGCCGCGGACGCACTGCAGCGGCTCAACCTCGACACAGCACTGTGGGACATCGACTGCAGTGTCCTGTCCGGCGGACAGCGCCAACGCGTGAACCTGGCGGCGGGCACCGTCCGCCCGCCAAGGCTCCTGCTCCTCGATGAACCCGTATCCGCTCTCGACCCGGCCAACCGCGAGGCCGCACTGGAACTGATCGGATCACTGGCCGCACAAGGCGTCGCCGTGCTCGCCGTGTTCCACGACCTGGACGCCATGCACCGACTCGCCACACGCGTCGTCCTGATGTCGGACGGACGGGTCGAACGCTCCGGAACTCCCTCCCAGATCCTGGCAGGTGCCGCATGACCACTCCAGGTATCGAACCCTGGACCCCGGCCACCCCACCCCCCAACTACGTGCTCGGCCACGTACGGGCCGTACTGCCCGACCGAGTACTCGACAACGCACGCATCGTGGTCCGCGACAACCACATCGCCGCGGTGGAAGCCCATCCCGCCGGGTCCACATGTGATGTCGACGGTCAGGGCCTGCTGTGCGTACCCGGACTCATCGACACCCATAGCGACGGACTGGAGAACGAGCGACTGCCGAGGCCGAACGCCGAACTGCCGCTTGAGTTCGCGTTCCAGTCGTTCGAGGGCAAGCTGCGTGCCGCGGGTGTGACCACCGTGTTCCACGGCGTCGGCTTCGAGGAACGCTCCGCCGGCCGTGGCCTGCCACGCACCATCCGGCAGGCCGAAACCGTGTGCGAGGCCATCGATTCCTGTCCCGCCGCGCTGGCCGATCACCGGATTCTGTACCGGCTTGACGTACGCAGCCCAGAAGGGCTGGCGGCGTTGCGGCGCCGACTCGACCAGGTCTCCGACGGTGCGCTGGTCTCGCATGAGGACCACACGCCCGGGCAGGGATCATTCCTCGACCTGGAGCAGTACACGCAGTACATGGTCCGGCAGCGTGGAATGTCCGAAGCCAAGGCGCGTGACTACGTCGACCGGCTCATCGCCGATCGCGACGGCAGGCTAGACGTGCGCGAGGAGGCGTTCTCCTGGTTCAGCGCCCACGCGGACCGCATCCGCCTGCTGGGACACGACCCGAACTCGGCCACCGAAATCGAAGAGCTTCTCAAACGGGGCGGAGCGGTCGCCGAGTTCCCCACCACCGTCGAAGCCGCACAGGCCGCGAAAGAGCATGGCCTGCCGGTGGTGATGGGGGCGCCGAACATCCTGCGAGGACAGTCCCACAACGGCAACGCTTCCGGACGCGACCTGGTCGCGCGGGGCCTGGTGACAGCCGTGGCCTCGGACTATCTGCCGTCGGGACTACTGGCCGCCGCGATCCGCCTTGCCGAAGAGGGTCTGGCGACGCTGCCCGCCGCCGTCGCGCTGGTCACCAGCGGCCCCGCCGAGGTCGCCGGGCTCCCGGACCGTGGCCGGCTCGCGCCAGGACTGCGCGCGGACCTGGTACTGGTCGAGTCACGCACGCCGTGGCCGACGGTGAGATCCGTGCTGTGGGGCGGGCGATGATCGAGATTCCGGACGGCACGCACCCCGCGCTGGCGGCCGTCGCCCGCGCGGCGATGACCGCGTTTCACGACGCACGCCGCGACCACGACCGCGCCGCGCTCGCCGAGAACATCGCCATGGGAGCCGACGGCACCCCCACCACCCGCCTCGACCTGCTGGTCGACACGGCGGTCGCGGAGACCGCCACCGCGCAGAAAGTGAACCTGATCAGCGAGGAGATCGGGGTGGTGGACAACGGCTCCGCTGTCACACTCGTCGTCGATCCGGTCGACGGCACCGCGAACGCCGTCGCCGGTGTGCCGCTCGCCGCGTTCGCCGGGACGGTCGCGGTCGACGGCAAGCCCGTCGAGTCACTCACCACCTGGCTCGACACCGGCCGCAGCTGGCATGCGAAAACCGGCGAAGGCGGCCCGTGGCGCACCAGCGGCAGGCGTGCACTCGACGGCGCCGCCGTGAGCCTGCTGCGCCCGCACCCGGCGAACGAGGCGGCCTGGCTGCGCGTCAGCCGCCGGGCCGCCCGGATCCGGGTCCTGTCCAGCAGCTGCCTTGAGGCGGCACTCGTCGCCCAGGGCAGCACCGACGCTTTCGCCGACGCCGGATCCGACACCCACCGCATCGTCGACATCGCCGCCGCGTCCGTCCTCGTCCCCGCCGCAGGCGGCGCCGTGATCGACGCCTACGGCCGCCCGGTCGAGATCGACCCCGACCTCAACCGCCGCTGGTCCGGCATCATCGCCGCCACCCCCGAACTGGCAGACCAGCTCGCGGAAACCATCCGCGACTGACCCAGTCCAGTCCAGTCCGCTCGCCGAGGCCGACGGCCACCACGCCGAGGTCAGGCCGCCGACATCCTCGTCCGGGATCGCCGGGTCGGGATCGCCGGGTCGGCGACGATGGTCCGGATCGCGTCCAGCAGGGCCTGTAGGGCCTGTAGGGCCCGGTGGTTCTGCCGGCCGTGCCGCGCTCGGCCAACTCATCGCGTATCTCGGCGCGGTATTGCGCTGCCGCGCCGAGATGGCCTGGCCGAACCGTTGGCGGCCCAGTAGTACTCGCCGAAAAACCAACGGAGTAGCCCCTGATCTGGCCCGTTGCTGTGAAGCCGGTGGCTCGTTGGGCTGAACGCGTGAATCCGGCGGCGAGAGGGGCGGGCAGACGGCAACACGGGTGTTCTCGATGAGGAGTTGGAGGCCCTGCGGTCGTTCCCGGCGATCGGCAAGGACGAGCTGATCCGCTACTTCACGCTCACCCCGGCGGATGAGGCGACGCGCCCCACCCTCGTACGCCAGCGACCGATGCCGCCCGCCCCACGCCGGAGTCCCGCCATGCCTGCTGACTGAGTGTTTGATCCGGTGCAGCTATCGTCAGTCCGTCAGTCCTGTTCTTCAGCGCTCGCTGCGGTCGAGGGCGGCGACCTCACGTGCGGCATCGGCGACGGCGCGGAAGTCCTTACGCAGGATCGCACCGTGATTGCTGGGGACCTTCGCACTGATTCGGATGTTCGGGTTGCGTTCGATCACCGCAGGGAGGCTGGTGCGTATCTGTTCGTGCCCTCCCTGGCTGCCGAAGGACTCCCCCGAAGCAACCACATACCGCGCTGGGACGGTGATGTCGTCAAGGACGGGACCCAGCTCGCGCACCCGGGCGAGCTTGCCGAGCTCGATGTTGCTGTTCGCCATCTGTTCAGCGGTCATCCGCGGGGTCAGACCCGTCGGGCGCAGCAGCGGCATGAACCAGCCCCACCGCCGAAACGCTTTCCGGATCCCCTGTTCCAAGTCCTCGGTAAGCCAGTCGTACGGCTGCGCGCCCTCGACGAGGATCGCGCCCATGGCGCGGTCCGGATTGCGGCTAGCCCAGTGGGCCGCGACGAACGCTCCGTAGGACCAGCCCACCACCAGCGCCCGGTCCACGCCCCGGGCCGCGAGCACGGCATCGACATCCCGGACGGCGGCCTCGAAAGAGTAGTCTGCCGAACGTTGTGACTTCCTGCCGCGGGCCCGCTCGTCGTAGGTGAGGTGCCGCCACCCTGTGCCCAGGTCGGCAATGACCCGCCGCCAGTACCCCTGTGTGGCGAACTGGCCGTTGAGGTAGACCACGGGGACGCCGGAACCGCCGGTGTCGGTGACGGCCAGGGCCGTATCGTCGACCGGCACCATGCCGGTCCACTTCGAATCGGTTGAGGAAGCGCTGTTGTTTGTCATGTGTTCCACCTGGTTGTGTGAGTGAAGGCCTGCTCGCCTACCTCGGTGGACGGGATCTGCGGCGGCTTCTGGTGGCAGGTCGGCCGGTGCCTGTTCGCGCTGCGCCGAGGCGAACGAATCGCGCGTGCGGACTACGCCCACTGGAATGAGGCGACGGGTGTTACTTCTCGGCCGTGCCAGGTTCCCCGCTGATGGACTCCTGATAGACGTCCGCATAGGTGCGTGAGTCCTTGACCAGGTCGTCGCAGAACGCGGCGACGTCGTTGCCGATGAGTTCCAAGACCCCCTTGCCCGCGGCGACGCCCTCCTCGAAGAAGTCGACGATCCCGGGAAGCAGGGGCCCGTCAGGCAGGTCGATCGGTCCGACCTTGAACAGGTACCTCTGCAGCTCCTTGTAGACGATCTGGTAGTCCGGCGGGAGCGCCTTGACCCGAGCCATGTGCGCCCGCCACTGCTTCTTGCCCTCGATGATGTTTTGGATGCCCACGTCAGCCTCCCAGCTGGCTCAATTTCCTTGCGACGTTCCTGTTCAATTGCTCGCGCCACCGGTCGCGATAGGTTCGAGCCCCTTCTCCACCGGCCAGCGCCGTGCAAAAACCTCGGATGTCGTCGCCGAGCACCTCGTGGACGCTCTGCCCGTCCGCCGCTGTTTCTTCGAGCAACCCCAGAGCGGCGTCGAGGATCGGCATCAGGTTGCGGCCGGTGAAGCCCGCATAGGGGAAGAGGTGGCCCTTGATCTGTTCCCACGTCGCCCGGTAGTCGTCTGGCAGGGCCTCGGCCCGGGCTTCGAACGCCTTCCATTCCCTGGTGAGATCGCTGCCTGTGATCGTCTCCCAGAAGTTCATCTCCCGCCCTCCTTGAGCCTGTCGATGCGTGATGAGACGTACTGCCATTTCGCCCAGAACTTCGCGAGTTCCTCGCGTCCGGCGTCGTTGAGCGCGTAGAACTTGCGCGGCGGACCGACCCCGGATGGTCGTTTCGTCACCTGGACGAGTCCGTTCCTCTCCAGCCGCAGCAAGATGGTGTACACCGTTCCCTCGATGACGTCAGCGAAGCCGAGCTCGTTCAGCTGACGGGTGATGGCGTACCCATAGGTTTCCTCACTGCCGATGATTTCGAGCACGCACCCTTCGAGCGTGCCCTTCAGCATCTCCGTCAGGTCGTCCATCGCGGGTCCCCTCAGTCCTCTCGGTACTGCGTGCTACCGAGTACCGCTATACGGTACCACCGAGTAGTGGAGATGCCAACGATCGGCGAACACGGACCGGACCCGGGACCGATCTGCGAGGGTCCAGGCTCCGCAGCGACGACTACCTCATCGGGCCCCGGCTCCGTAATCGGCGGGGGCTCGTACGTCATCACCGCAACGCTCCGATCCTCGACCTCCCCAGGTGGCTTGCCGGCCAGCTCGTGAGTGTCGGCATCGTTATCTTGAGTTCCGAAATGCTGTGCCCCGCTGACCTGGGGCGATGCGATGAGGACCGTGCCCATGAGGCAGCTCACCAGGTTGCCCAGGGTCCTGTCAGCAGGGCCCGATCGTTGCCGAACCTCGACCTTGACGATGGGCCTCCGGGATGGGTGGGCACTGGAGCCTGGCGGCGCGGAGGTCTCCGAGCGTGTGGGCGAGTTGTTCTCGGAGCTGGCGGTTCTCCTCGGTGAGGCGGTGGTTGCGTTCGTTGGCGGCCTCCAGGCGCCGGATGAGCGAAGCGTCGGAGGCTCGCTGCCGGGCCGGAACCGGGTCGGCGGAGGCTCGCTGCCGTTCGGTCCGCAGGCGTTCAATCTCGGCTCGTGGGTCGGGCTGGGTGTAGAGCCAAGATCTTGAGACGCCGGCGGCACGGGCCACGATGCCGAAGGTGACGACCGTTCCTGCGGCGTCGATCTCGCGTAGGGCCTTGATCGCTTTGGCCCGCGTGTACTCGTGACGGTTGCTGGCCGGGGCGACGATATGGCGGGAGTTGTCAGCCCGCGATGACCAACGAGGCCCCCGAGCAGTGTGGTTGAGACGTCAGACATCTCGATCAACAGCTCGGGGGCCTCGCTTGTTGCGCTTCGTGGGACGTCACCTGATCGGTGGCACGTTCACGATTCCCATCCACGGCCACCAGTTGCAGGTGACCACATTCTCAACAGGGGAGCACCAACACATGCACACGCGAGTGCGTAAGCGACCAAGCGACCCGGACCTTGAGAGGTAGGAGCCACCAGGGCTGCACGGATCCGGTACCGGGCAGCCGGGCGCCGTTATCCTTCCGGCTTCCGGGCGAAGTCAGTTGCGGGTTCGGTGGCGTAACGGCTCATCACCTGGATGTTCGCCTGTGGCGTCAATGCCTGACCGCCGGCGATCATGTCCTGGAGGTCTCGGAAGTACTGCACGTACAGATCCGGGGTGAAAGTGCTGAGCATGACGGCCGGTTGGTCGGTCATGTTGGCGAAGGTGTGCGGGGCTCCGGGCGGGACCATCACAAGCGTGCCGGCGGTCGCGTCGTACTCCGTCTCGCCGACCGTGAACCGGACCGTGCCGGAGACGACGTAGAAACCCTCGTCGTGCTGGGCATGACGGTGCTGCGGCGGTCCGGGCGTGTGCGGCGCGAGGACGGACTCGGCGAGCCCGAGGCGGTGCCCGGTGTTGCTGCCGTCTTCGAGGATGCGCAGTCGCGTGGTGCCCAGGACGATCGTCTCACCGTCCCCCGGACCGACCACCGACGCGACGGGGTCGGTGATCGGCTCACTGGCCTCATGTCCATCAGTCATGCCTCGATCAGTCATGCCTCGATTCCACTTCCAGGGCACTGCGACTGTCCAAGACCCGTTCCGAGCTGTCGATACCGTACGGGTATCGTCGCACCATGGAGCTACGCACGCTGCGCTATTTCGTGGCGGTCGCCGAGGAACTCCACTTCGGCCGGGCCGCCGCCCGGCTGCATATGAGTCAGCCGCCACTGAGCCGGGCGATCAAGCGGTTGGAGTCCGAGGTCGGCGCCGCGCTGTTCGACCGATCCTCCGCCGGTGTCGCGCTCACTCCGGCGGGTGCGGTACTGCTCGATGAGGCGCGCGCCCTGCTCGACCAAGCCGATCGGGTACGCGTACGCGTGGCCGCGGCGGCCGGCCCCGCGACCATCGCCGTCGGCATCCTGGGTGACAGCACCGACCCAGGCACAACCCGCCTGGCCGGCGCCTACCACCGGCGGCACCCGCGCGTCGAGGTCCGCATCCGCGAGACCGACCTGACCGATCCCACGTGCGGGCTGCACGCCGGACTGGTCGATGTCGCCCTGACCCGGGAGCCGTTCGACGGGACCGGCCTGACCGTGCGCGAGCTGCGCGCCGACCCGGTGGGAGCGCTGCTGCGCGCCGACGATCTGCTGGCCCGCCGCGACACCCTGAAGCTGGCGGACCTGGCCGACCGCCGCTGGTTCCGGTTCCCGGAGGGCACCGACCCCAGCTGGCAGTCGTACTGGAACGGCGGGGAACCTCGCGAGGGTCCGGTGGTACGCGCCGTCCAGGAATGCCGGCAAGCCGTTCTCTGGAACGGCACGGTCGGGATGACTCTCCTGGGCCACGAGCCGGGAGAGGGGCTCACCGTGGTGCCGCTGATCGACATGCCGCCGAGTCGCGTGGTTGCGGCATGGAACGAGGGCGACACTAATCCGTTAATCCGCTCGTTCGTGCAGATCGCGACCGCCGCCTACCACGACTGAGCGACTCTCCGGCAGCACGTCGGGTTGCCAAGGCTGCCCTTGCGGCGTCGCGACGTGCCCCGGGCCGACGTCGGCGGCAGAGGCTGGTCAATCACCCTGCGGCCCCTCTGTTTTGCCGGGCACTGAACAGCGGCAGATGTTCTACCAGTCGGTCAGGTCCACGAGGAGATCGCAGTGCGGGTCGTCGGGGGACGGCCTCTGGTGCTGCTCTTCTTCGATGAGGCTCGGAACGGAGGCGATCAGCGCGGTAGGCGTGCCGGTGAGGCGGATGTCGACGCCGGTGATGCCCGGGCGGTCCGGGCGCTGCACATACAGGCGCAGCAGGCCGTGGCCGAGCAGCAGGAACCCGATCAGGAAGGGGTTCTCCTCGTCGCCGGGGTCCGACAGCGCACGCAGGACGGTGAGTGCCTGGCCCTGTTCGGGTTCGGAGTCCGGGGCGATCTCCTCGGGACGGAGACGGATGACGGTCATCCCCATGGCTTCGCTGATGTCGCTGGTGCCGTAGAGCTGGGTGCCGGCCAGAACGGTGCGCAGGATGCCGGGGATGTGGTAGGGGGCGACGGTGTCGTGGGGGATCTCGTACAGGAAGGTGGCGCCGTCCTCGTCGTCTCCAGAGTGGACGGCGATACGGACGGCGCCTGGAGCGGGGAGGACTCCGCGCAGGGGGCAGCCCTCGGCGATGGGCGCGTTGAGGTAGTACAGCAGCAGGCGTGTGACAGCCGCCTGCTGCTCCCGGTCTTCGGAATCGATCACTGATTCATCCATGTGGGGCACTTGTTGTTCGGCTGATTGCGGCAGAAGGCGTTGACGACGCCGATCTTCTGTCCCCGGCCGGCGTCGTACCTCTCGTCCTTGGTCTTGCGCGTGTACTGAACGATCACGACGAACCTGACCTGCGCGGGGCTGCCGCCGGTCCTGATCGCGACACCGTCATACTCCAAACGCCCGTGGCCGTCATTGCGGTCGACCTTGTCCTTCAGGGCCGCGTTGAGGATCGCGCACTTCTTGATGTTGTGCCGGTGGGTGAAGTGGTTCCAGCCGAACTCGGAGTTTCCGTACCGGGTGACGATCTTGCGCCCGTCGTCATCGGTTGACGTGCAGTGAACTCTCTTGTCGAAAGGGGCTGGCGGGGCCTGATCGGGCATGGCCCGCGCGGTCGGGGATGTACCGGACAGAAGGGCCGCGACAGTCAGAGCGGTGGTCGCCGGCGGAATAGTCCTTCTCATGGCGCGATGATGGCACATGTCCGAAAGGGCTCGGGCACCACACTTTTGGAACGCATCCGCGTGTCGATGTCTCGCCGGACAGGTCAACAGGGTCGTGTGACGAGGCCGGTACGCGCGGCTGAGCATGTGCGGCCGGTCGACTGCGTCGGCTACGACCAGCGCGGCACCGGACACCTGGAGCCGCCGCCCCGGTCGACGGCCCGGGAAGTTCTCGGGTGCGCAGCGCCTGCCTGGTGATCCCGAGCCCGGCGGCCACCGCCGCGTACGTGCGCTACACCCCCCAGGACACCGGACCGACCTGACCACCGCTGCGTAGGCTCGCCCCATGGGTGAGATGGGCCTGCGCGAGCGCAAGAAGCGACGGATGTACGAAGACGTGTCGGACATCGCCGTACGGCTGTTCCTGGCGAAGGGGTTCGACGCGGTGTCGGTCGCCGAGGTGGCCGCCGCAGCGGGGATCTCCAAGCCGACGCTGTTCCGGTACTTCCCGGCCAAGGAGGACCTGGTCCTGCACCGGATCGCCGATCACGAGACGGAGGCCGCGCGGCTGGTCGCGGGAGCGGACGCGCCGGTCGACGTGCTGCGCGCGCACTTCCTGGACGGCCTGCGGCGCAACGATCCGATCACCGGGCTCAACGACCACCCGGAGGTCCTCGCCTTCCACGCCCTGCTCAACAGCACTCCCGCCCTTGTCGCCCGGCAGTACGCCTACCTGGAGCGGTCGGAGGCCGCGCTCGCCGAGGCCCTCGGCGGCACCCTGGACGCCAGGCTCGCCGCCGGTCAGATCATCGCCGTACAGCGGATCCTCGCGCGGGACAACTGGCGGCGGATCGCGGCGGGAGACCGGGTCGAGGAGGTGCGGGAGGACGCGGTGCGCGCGGCGGAGCGGGCCTTCGGGCGGCTGGCGGAGGCGCTGCACGGGCTCCTTTGATACGAGGTTAAAAATGTAACCCAGTTACGTTTTCCTTTACGCTGTCTCCATGCAGCAGGAACTCGAACATGAACGCGCCTACCACGACACCTGCCGAGCCGCCCTCGCCCGCATGGTCGAGGGCGCCGCCGAGCACGTCGTCACCGGGGAGGACGTCTCCGCCTCCGGTGCCGACGCCGAAGTGCTCGGGTACCGGCTGCGCAGCCGGGCCAAGGAGATGCGCGAACTGCCGGAAGGGCCGCTGTTCTTCGGCAAGCTGGCCTTCGAGTCCGGCGAGCACGCCGGGCAGAGCTACCGGATCGGCCGGCTGCGGATCAGCGAGGACCCCACCGCCCCACCCCTCGTCGTCGACTGGCGCGCCCCCGTCTCCCGCGCCTTCTACCAGGCCGGCCCCGACGACCCGCAGGGCGTCGCGGTACGGCGCCGGTTCGGCTGGGCCCCGGGCAGCCGCGGCGACTCCGGCGACCTCACGGGCCTTGAGGACGAGTATGTCGGCAAGGGGGAGTCCGGGACCGGGACGCTGCTCACCCGCGAGATCGAACGCCCGCGCGTCGGCCCCATGCGGGACATCGCCGCCACCATCCAGCCCGACCAGGACGACCTGGTACGCGCCGGGCTCACCGACTCCGTCTGCGTGCAGGGCGCCCCGGGCACCGGCAAGACCGCCGTCGGCCTGCACCGCGCCGCCTACCTCCTCTACACCCACCCCCAGCGCATCCGCCGCTCGGGCATGCTGATCCTCGGCCCCAACCGCACCTTCCTCTCCTACATCTCCGAGGTCCTCCCCGCCCTCGGCGAGACCGGCGTACGCCAGACGACGCTGCGTGCGGAGATCGGCCGCCACCCGGTCACCGGCACCGACTCCGACCGCACCGCCGCGCTCAAGCACGACCCCCGGATGGCCGAGGTGCTGCGCCGGGCGCTGTACGCATACGTGTCCACGGACCAGATCGGCCCCGGCCCCCTGTCGCTCTCGGACGGCACGTACACCTGGCGGGTGGCCGCCGGCGCACTGGCGGAGATCGTCGAAGGGGTCCGGGACGAGGAACCGCCGTACGCCGTCGGACGCGAGCGGGCGCGGGGTCGGGCGATGCGGGCCGTACAGCTCCAGGCCGAACGGCGGGCGGGGCCGCAACCGGCCGCCTGGGTACGGCGCCTCGAACGTTCACGGGCGATGAACGCCTACCTCGACACCGTCTGGCCGAAGGTGCGACCGGAGGAGGTTCTCGCCCGACTCCTCGGCGACGGCGAGGTGTTGGCGCGGGCGGCCGACGGACTGCTCGACCCTGCCGAACAGCAGAACCTGCTCTGGTCCCGGCCACCGCGCTCGTACAAGTCCGCCCGCTGGTCACCCGCCGACCTGGTCCTCCTCGACGAGGTCGCCGGACTCATCGAACACCCCGAGGGCTACGGCCACATCGTCGTTGACGAGGCCCAGGACCTGTCCCCCATGGAATGCCGGGCGATCGCCCGCCGCGCCGTCTTCGGCTCGCTCACCGTCCTCGGCGACCTGGCCCAGGCCACCACGCCCTGGTCGGCGCGGAGTTGGGACGTCGTACTGCACCACCTGGGCAAGCCGGACGCGACGGTCGTACCGCTCACCACCGGCTTCCGCGTCCCGGCGGCGGTGGTCGACCTCACCAACCGCCTGCTGCGGCGCCTGGGTACGGACGTGCTCCCGGCCAAGTCCTACCGCCGGGACGGCGAGTTGCGGATCCGGCCGACCGAGGACGCGATCACCGCGACGGTCGCCGCCGTACGGGAGGCCCTGGCGCGGGAGGGGTCGGTGGGCGTGGTGGCGGCGGACGCGGAGGTGGCCGACGTGCGCGAGGCCCTGACGTCCGCCGGGATCATCCCCGCGGACCCGGACGAGTTGGGCGCCCGGGTGGCCGTGGTCCCGGCGAGCCTCGTCAAGGGCCTGGAGTACGACCACGTGGTGGCGGTGGAACCGGCGGCGGTGGCGGAGGCGGAGGAGCGGGGGCTGCACAGGTTGTACGTGGTGCTGACCCGGGCGGTGTCGAGACTGGATGTGGTCCACGCGAGGCCGTTGCCCTTCTAGGGGCCCGGCTGCGACACGAGTGAACTCGCATGCCCCGCAAGCTGGTTGGCCGCTGGTGAAACACCCGGCGGTGCACCGGCCGGCCAGCGTGAAGCATCGCATGCCGTCGCGGCCTTCCCTCTCGCTGTGCATGCCCCTCCAACTGTTTTCCGACAATGTCCCGCTGGGTCCGCGAGCCCGTCCCCGCCGGTGTCCTTCTGCCCTGCCGAACGTCCCGTCGGCCGGGGTGCCTTGTGCTGCGCGCGCCGGACTTCCCGGCGCGCGCGAGGGAAGTTGTCCGGTTCCCGTCCTCGCACACCCTCGGTTGTCAGTGGAGCCCGTGGCCAGTTCCTCACGCCGCAGCCCGGCGACACGCCGCCTCGGGCCGGGTTCCAGCCCGACGTCCGCTGGCCGCAACCGAGTTCGGCGGGTGCGCGCGTCTGGGGTCCAGCATCGGACGCACCACAGCCGGTCACGGAGGGAACAGCGACATGAAGGCCGTTCAGATCACGAGTTTCGGTACAGCGGACGTACTGCGGATCAATGACGTGGATCGTCCCGCTCCCGGCACGGGGGAGGTCCTGGTGGCGGTAGAGGCGTCCAGCGTGAACGAGCACGATGTGATCGTCCGGGCCGGGGAGTTGAAGATGGTGTCGGGGCGCCGTTTCCCGATCGGTATGGGGCTGGTCGTCCGCGGTCACGATCCGGGTCGCCAGCTGTGACAGCCGCTTCCTGTCGGCTTCGGACAGTGGTTCAACACACCTCTCGATCTGTCCGGCGAACTGAGCAGCGACCTGTTTGACCAGCTGACGGCCGACGTCGGTGATCGACACCTGGTACGAGCGGCGGCCAGGTCACCCAGGAACGGCAGACCGTTGTCGCCGTGCGTCGCCAACTCCTTTGGGATGAGGGCGCGTTGGAAGGCGACTGCGGCGAAGAGGAAGAGTCCGACGACCGCGGCCAGCGAGCCCATGCCGACCCGGGCGGAAGTGCGGGCGTCGGCATTCTCCTCGGTGACCGAGAAAGCCGTTTCCCAGCCGCCCTGGACCTGATGCTCGAAGCCATCGCAGCCCGCGCAGCGAACACCCATGCCGAGGAGGCCGGGGGCCACACCTGATCAAGACTGTTACCGGCGCGAGCCGACGCGAGCCGACGCGAACTCGACAGCGCCGACGACGGGGTCAGAGGGAGTGGAGCAGGGCGAGCGTCTGCTTGAGCTCGTCCCGCAGCGCACGTCCGGCCGCCTCGGTGTCTCCCCGCACGACGGCGTTCACCAGTGCGGCGTGCCCTTCGTCGCCGTGGTTCGGGTCGTCGGAACGCAGGTTGAGCAGCTCGACCAGATCGAGCAGCCGCTGTTGCAGCACAGGGATGAACTCGGTGAACAAGCCGGTGAGCACCGGGTTGTGCGCCGCGGCGACGACGGCCTCGTGCAGGACGATGTCGGCCTCGACGAACTCGGCGTTGCCGGCGTTCGCGGCGTCACGGCGCCCGGCCAGGGCCCCATGGAGGGCGGCGATGTCGTCGTCGGTTCGGCGCTGCGCGGCCAACTGCGCGGCCTCGACTTCGACGCCCATGCGGACCTCGTAGACATCGGTGATGGCCGCCTTGCGGAGCTGGGTGGACCAGTCCTCCTTGGGTTTGGTCGCGATGACGAAGACACCGGCTCCCTGACGTGCCTGCACCAGCCCGGCGCCGGCGAGTGCGCGCAGGGCCTCTCGGACGGTCGAGCGCCCCACACCGAGGGACTTGGCCAGGGTCGTCTCCCCGGGGAGCTTCGTCCCGACGGCCCACTCACCGCCGGTGATCTGCTCGCGCAGGCGCACGGTGGCCTGCTCGACCAAGGGGGACGGCCGCAAGGCGCCTAGTGGCATATGACGTTCACCTTCCCACACCTCTCAGGTTGTCTGAGGAGCTGAGTTGTCGTTACTGTACCCCGCATGCTGCTGCACGAGTTTCTTCTCCTCGGCTGCCGCTGCGGGGCCTGATACGACCGGCACCCCGCAGCGGGGTACCGGGCTGTGCCGGTCACCGGATGGCCGACTGAAAGAAGTTCTGCACGATGGCTTCCTCTTTCCAGAACACGGTGTTTCCCACCCTGCGCCCTCCCTCCGGTGACATCCCGGCGGATGCGTCGCGCTGGAACCCCCAGCGCCCGAGCACGAGGCCGCATCATCGCCACCGACCCGCACACCAGCGGGTCGACCTTCCCTGGGGCGCGGGTCGGGACACCTCCGTCCTGACCGCCTCGGTCCCCGCGGTCATGGCCGCCGCCAACCGCACCGGGCGGGCCGCCTCGTGAACGCAACCCCGGTACTCCGCGTGAAAGACGTGACTGTCGTCCGCGACGGCAACCCGATCCTGCGTGAGGTGTCGCTGACCGTACGAGCCGGCGAGCACTGGGCGCTGCTCGGTGCCAACGGGGCGGGTAAGAGCACCCTGCTCAGTCTCCTCGGGGCGCTCGCGCACCCCACCCGGGGCACGGTCGAGGTGCTGGGCCACCAGCTGGGACGGGTCGACATGCGACAGTTGCGTTCCTACGTCGGTCACGTCAACCCGCGGCATGATCTGCGCTCGCCCCTGAAGGTCCAGGACGTCGTGCTGACCGGGCTGACCAACACCATCGAGCGCGTTCCCCGCTGGGAGCCGACAGCCGAGCAGATCGCCACGGCCGACCGTCTCATCGGCCTGCTCGGCCTCACCGATCGCCACGGGGCACGGTGGCCGACCCTGTCGCAGGGGGAACGGGGTCGTGCACTGATCGCCCGTGCGCTCATGCCCAGTCCGCGACTTCTCCTACTCGACGAGCCCGCGACGGGTCTGGACGTCGCAGGCCGCGAGCAACTCATCGAGCGGATCGACACGTTGCAGCACACCTACACGGATCTCGCGTCCGTCCTGGTCACCCACCACCTGGAGGAACTTCCTCCCGGGACGACCCATGTGATGCTGCTGCGTGATGGGCACTGCCTGGCCTCCGGTCCCGCTGACGAGGTCCTGACCAGCGACCAGGTCAGCAAGTGCTTCGACCATCCCATCCGTCTCACCCGCGTCGACGGACGGTGGAGCGTAAGGGCCGACCGCCCGGTCAGGCCACAAGTCGGCTGAGGTGGTGGTCGTGGTGGTGATCGTGGTGCTTGTGGTGGTCGTGGTGGCGAGGTCGGTGCCGCGTCTGGTGCGGTCCGGGGCTCGGACTCGGACTCGGCGAGCACCACCGTAGGCTCTCAGGCATGAGTGTGCGACTGAGTACCGTGATCCTGCCGTACCGCCGGTGGAACGAGGGGGGCCGTGCCGCGTGGCAGCGCGCGGAGGAACTCGGGTTCCACACGGCCTATACCTACGACCACCTTTCCTGGCGTTCGTTCCGGGACGGCCCGTGGTTCGGGGCGGTACCGACGCTGACGGCTGCCGCGGGTGTCACGGAGCGGATGCGCCTCGGAACCCTCGTCACGTCGCCCAATTTCAGACACCCGGTGACCCTCGCCAAGGAGCTGATCTCGCTGGACGACATCTCTGGTGGCCGGATCACCATAGGTATCGGCGCGGGCGGCACCGGCTTCGACGCCACTGTGCTCGGGCAGGAGTCGTGGACCCCGCGGGAGCGTGCCGACCGTTTCGCCGAGTTCGTTCCGCTGCTCGATCGGCTGCTGACCGAGGACGGGACGAACGGTGTCTCGTACGTCGGCGACTTCTATTCGGTGCATGAGGCGCGCAATATCCCGGGCTGTGTGCAGCGCCCCCGGCTGCCCTTCGCGGTGGCCGCCACCGGCCCGCGAGGGTTGCGGCTCGCCGCGCGCTACGGGCAGGCGTGGGTGACCACGGGCGATCCCAAGCTGTACGAGACCGGCACCCCTGAGCAGTCCCGGCAGGCCCTGCGCGACCAGGTGGAGAAGCTGGGCAGGGCGTGCACGGACATGGGTCGCGACGCCGACACCTTGGACAAGATCCTGCTCACCGGTTTCACCCCGGACCGCGGTCGTCCCCTGGAGTCCCTCGGCTCCTTCGTCGACTTCGCCGGCCAGCACCGGGAACTCGGCTTCACTGAGATCGTTGTCCACTGGCCCATCCCCGACTCGGACTTCGCCGCGGACGAGGGGGTCTTCGAGCGCATTGCCACGGAGGCGGTTGCGCAGCTGGGCTGACGGGCGTCAGCCCAAGGAACCCATGACAGTTTCTCCCACGGGGGAACCCATGACGGTCTCTCCCTCGGGGGACCGGCAGGCCGGATACGGCGCGCTCGGCGCCCGCCGGGTCGGTCAGCAACCCTCCGTTGGCGCTTCGCCGCCAGAAGGCGGGGAGCCACGGAAGAGTCCGATGGAGACGGCAGACTCCAATGGAGTCGGCCGAGCCGGGCAGACTCGAATCACCAGACCAGAGGCCCTGTGGAGAGATCCACAGGGCCTCTGGCTTAGAGCTCCGAACAGAATGGGAGTCCGATCAGCGTGCGGCGTCTGGTGCGTGCGATGGCAAGGCGCCGGAAGGTCCTCGTAGCGGAGCTACCAGGGCGTTTCGGCAACGCCGCGTGGGGGCACCTCCCGGCCGAAGGCTGGGGGAGTGCGTGCCAGGCGTCGCGCGCCGGGCGCCCATTCTGTTCGGAGCTCTTCTGCCTCCGCCGGCACCCGCGAAGTCCGACGCGGCCTGCTTCGCCACACGCGCTGCCTCAAGGAACACACCCACCAGCTCGCCGCCGACCGGATGGTGGTCGCCGACTTCACCGCAAGACCTGCAGAACCTGTAGGGGCTTATTCAGCTGCTGGTTAATATGCGTTGCCTGTGGGCCGTCGCCAGGGTTTCTAACGTCAGCGCCGTGACTACCACGACTGTTGTGCCCCCGGAGGAGAGGCCAAGGCGTCTCCGGTTGCGCGAGGCCAGGGTGACCGCGACATTGCTGGGGCCCGCCTTCGCCTTCCTGGGCGCGTTCATTGTGCTGCCTGTGCTCGCCGTGGGTGTGCTCGCGCTGCTGAACTTCGATCCGCTCAGCCAGGAGACGAGTTTCGCCGGTCTGGAGAGCTGGCGCCGGGTGCTGGGCAGCCATGAACTGTGGCAGGCGACCGGGAACACGCTCCTCTACACCGCGCTGACCGTGCCCGCCGAGGTCGGTATCGGCCTGCTGATCGCGCTCGCCATCCGGGCTGCGGGCCGCGGCGCCGGGCTGTGGCGGACCGCCTACTTCGCACCGACAGCAGCCACCCTCGCCGCGATGTCGGTTGTCTGGCGGTGGCTCTTCTACCCGCACGTGGGTGTTTTCGACTCGACGCTCGGCCGGCTCTTCGGGCACGACGACTGGCTCGGGTCGACGACGCTGGCGCTGCCCGCGGTCGCGATCGTCGGCAGCTGGGCGGGGATCGGATCGTGCGTGGTGATGTTTCTCGCCGGCCTGTCGAACGTGCCCGCCCACCTGGAGGACGCCGCCCGCATCGACCGGGCCGGAGCCTGGCAGCGGTTCTGGTCGGTGATCTGGCCCGCGATCGGACCGGCCACGACATTCGCGCTGGTCATCACGACACGTGACTCACTGCGCGTCTACGACCAGGTCCGCGTCATGACCGACGGCGGACCGCAGCAGAGCACGAGCACCCTGTCGTTCCTCGCCTGGCAGCGCGGGGTGAGCTATCTCGACATCGGCGGCGGCTCCGTGGTCAACGCCGTGCTGCTGGTGCTCGTCCTGATCACGGTGGCGGTGCAGCTGCGCCTCGGCGGGCGCCGCTGGGACGAGGACGGCAGCCGATGAACACAGCAATGGCGACCGACATACGCCCACGGCCCGCCCGCCGCCGGACCGGCGACTCCCGCGGCACCTGGGTTCGCTGGAGCCTGCGCGCCGTGCTCGCCGCGGGAGCGGTGTTCATGCTCACCCCCTTCGCGCTCATGACACTGGCCGCGGTCACCCCCAACCGCCGACTCAAACCCGGGTCGGTGAACCTGTCCGGCTTCACCCTGGACAACTTCCACCAGGCATGGCACGACATCGACTGGCCCGGACTGTACCTGCACACGACCATGGTCGTCGCCCTGGTGTTCGTGGCGCAGGTGCTGACCTCGCTGCCCGCCGGATACGCCCTGGCCCGGCTGCGGTTCCGCAACCGCAGGCTGTCGTTCTGGACGGTCATGCTGTGTCTGGCGATACCACCGCAGGTGACCGGAATCCCCGTCTTCTACGCCCTGTCCAAGGTGAACCTGCTGGACAGCTACACCGCGCTGGTGCTGCCGAGCGTGGGCAGCGCCTTCGGAATCTTCCTGTTCCGCCA
>NZ_JBSGBN010000072.1:0-48813 GCF_053601275.1 Streptomyces sp. NPDC004752
GGTGCGCCGGCGCCGGTGAAGCCCGGCGCGGGTGGCGGCGGGGGCACGGGTGCGGGACCCTGGTGGGCTCCCGCTCCCGGGTGATGTGCGGCCGGCGACCAGCCGGCGGCCGGTCCCTGCCCCGGCTGGTGGGGCGGCGGCAGCGGAGAACCCACTGCGTGCTGCATCCGGTGCCACTCCGTCTCGTTCTTCTCGGGCTCGGTCCGCCGCTGGCCCTTGGCGCCGACAGCAAAGTACGAGCCCCCGCTCGCCACCGAACCGTACCGCCCCCGGCCGTCGTTTGGTGAAACGGACGGGGGCGGCCCGAAGTGCCCGTTGCGTACGGCGAGTCGGGCGGATGGAGCGGCGGCGGACCTACTGCCCCACTTCGCCGTAGGCGGCGAGCAGCACGGCCGGGTCCGGACCCTCCAGGACGGTGGGCCTGGCCAGCCCGTCCAGGACGATGAAGCGCAGCAGGTCGCCGCGGGACTTCTTGTCGACCCGCATCGTCTCCAGCAGCTTGGGCCACTGGTCGTGGCGGTAGTGCAGGGGCAGCCCGACCGACTCAAGGACCAGGCGGTGGCGGTCGGCCGTCGCGTCGTCCAACCGGCCCGCGAGGCGGCCGAGTTCGGCGGCGAAGTGCATGCCCACGGCCACCGCGGCGCCGTGCCGCCACTGATAGCGTTCGTTCTTCTCGATGGCGTGGCCGAGCGTGTGGCCGTAGTTGAGGATCTCCCGCAGGCCGGACTCCTTCAGGTCGGCGGAGACCACCTCCGCCTTCACCCGGATCGACCGTTCGATCAGCTCGGCGGTGTGCGGGCCCGCCGGGGTGCGCGCGGCCTCGGGGTCCGACTCGATGAGGTCCAGGATGACCGGGTCGGCGATGAACCCGGCCTTGATGATCTCGGCGAGACCGGAGACGTAGTCGTGGACGGGCAGCGTCTCCAGCGCCGCGAGGTCGCACAGCACGCCCGCGGGCGGATGGAAGGCGCCCACGAGGTTCTTGCCCTCGGCCGTGTTGATGCCGGTCTTGCCGCCGACCGCCGCGTCCACCATGGCCAGCACGGTCGTCGGTACGGCGATCCAGCGCACGCCGCGCAGCCAGCTCGCGGCGACGAATCCGGCGAGGTCGGTGGTCGCGCCGCCGCCCACGCCGACGATGACGTCGGTGCGGGTGAACCCGGACTGGCCGAGCGCCTTCCAGCAGTAGGCGGCGACCTCGGCGGTCTTGGCCTCCTCGGCGTTCGGCACCTGGATGGCGATCGCCTCATGGCCCTGCTCGGCCAGGTCGGCGCGGAGCGCGTCGCCGGTCTCGGCCAGCGCCTCGGGGTGGACGATCGCGACCCGCTTGGCCCGCGGCCCCACCAGCCCGGGCAGTTCGCCCAGGAGCCGACGGCCGACCAGAACCTCGTACGGTTCGGTGCCCGCTGTGCCGCCGACCTGGATCCGCGTCACCGTCTCGCTCATGCTTCCTTCAACTCCAGTGCGTCCAGGGCTGCTTGGCTGACCTCTTCGGGCGTGCGGCCGTCGGTCGGCACGACCGCCGTGGCGACCTCCTCGTACAGATGCCGGCGCGCCTGCATGAGTTCCCGCCACTGTCGGCGCGGATTGACCGCCAGCAGCGGCCGGGCCACGTTCAGGCCGGTGCGCCGGACCGCCTCCTCCACGTCCATGGAGAGGTAGACCACCCGGTGCCCGGACAGCAGGGCCCGGGTGTCCGCGTCGAGGATCGCGCCGCCGCCCAGCGCCAGCACGCCGTTGTGTTCGGCGAGCGCGGTGCGCACGGCCCGCTTCTCGATGGCGCGGAACGCGGCCTCGCCGTCGTCCACGAAGATCTCGGAGATGGTGCGCCCCTCGGCGGCCACGATGTCGTCGTCGGTGTCCCGGTAGGCCACGCCGAGGCGCCCCGCCAGCAGCTCCCCGACGGTGGACTTGCCCACGCCCATGGGGCCCACGAGCACGATCGCAGGCACGGCGGTCACCGGATCGGGAGGCTGTCGAGGTAGGAGCGCACATTGCGGCGGGTCTCCGCCACGCTGTCCCCGCCGAACTTCTCCGCGACCGCGTCGGCCAGCACCAGGGCGACCATCGCCTCCGCGACGATCCCCGCCGCCGGCACCGCGCACACGTCGGAGCGCTGGTGGTGCGCCTGGGTCTCCTCGCCGGTGGACACGTCCACCGTCCGCAGCGCCCGCGGCACCGTGGCGATCGGCTTCATCGCCGCCCGTACCCGCAACAACTCCCCCGTCGACAGGCCGCCCTCGGTCCCGCCGGAGCGGCCCGAGGCGCGCCGGATCCCTTCCGGCGTGGCC
The DNA here is from genome assembly GCF_053601275.1 of Streptomyces sp. NPDC004752. Lineage (NCBI taxonomy): Bacteria > Bacillati > Actinomycetota > Actinomycetes > Kitasatosporales > Streptomycetaceae > Streptomyces > Streptomyces sp. NPDC004752. Next base: position 2,292 of record NZ_JBSGBN010000072.1, read on the forward strand.
ACGATCTCGTCGTGCGCCTTCGACCCCGGCACCCGCGCCAGGTCGAACCCGTCGCCCAGTTCGACGCCCTTGATCGCCTGGATCCCCATCAGCGCGGCGGCCAGCCGGGCGTCCAGCTTCCGGTCCCAGTGGACATGTGAGCCGAGTCCCACCGGCACACCGTAGGCCAGCACCTCGACCACACCGCCGAGCGTGTCACCGTCCTTGTGGGCCTGGTCGATCTCCGCGACCATCGCCTTGGACGCGTCGGCGTCCAGGCAGCGCACCGGGTCCGCGTCCAGCCGCTCCACGTCGTCGGGGGTCGGGTACACGCCGTACGGTGCCTTCGCCGACGCCAGTTCCACGACATGGCTGACGATCTCGATGCCGGCGGTCTCCTTCAGGTACGACCTGGCCACCGCGCCGAGCGCCACCCGCGCCGCGGTCTCCCGAGCGGAGGCCCGCTCCAGGATCGGCCGGGCCTCGTCGAACCCGTACTTCTGCATCCCCGCCAGGTCGGCGTGGCCGGGCCGCGGCCGGGTCAGCGGCGCATTGCGGGCGAGCCCCGCCAGCACCTGCGGATCCACCGGATCGGCCGCCATGACCTGTTCCCACTTGGGCCATTCCGTGTTGCCCACCATGATCGCCACCGGCGAGCCCAGCGTCAGCCCGTGCCGGACCCCGCCCAGGAACGTGATCTCGTCCCGCTCGAACTTCATCCGAGCGCCCCGGCCGTACCCCAGCCGCCGCCGCGCCAGATGGTCCGCCACCATCTCCGTGGTGATGGGCACGCCGGCGGGAAGCCCCTCCAGCGTCGCGACGAGTGCGGGACCGTGGGACTCCCCCGCGGTCAGCCAACGCAGCCTGCTCAACGGTGCTCCTCAGAGATCGCGCCCCGGTACTGCCCTGCGTACGCGTGTCCTCGCGTACGGCGACGGCGTGCCCGGGTGCGCGGCCCCGGTCCGCCACCTCCGATCCTCCCACGTACGTGGCGAAGTCCCGGTCGCCGGTCCAGCAGGCGGACGCGAAACGGACATGTCAGCGTTCGGCGAGGGCCTTCTCGCCCGCCCGGCGCATGGCGTCCAGCGGGGCCGGGGCGCGGCCGGTCATCTGCTCGACCTGGAGCACGGCCTGGTGGACGAGGAGGTCGAGGCCGCCGACGACGGCCCCGCCGCACATGGACCAGCGGGCCGCGAGGGCGGTCGGCCAGGGCTCGTAGAGCACATCGAAGAGGGTGGTGGGCCGCTCCGGTACGGCGGTGGCAAGGGCGTCGGTGCTGCCCGCCGGTGTGGTGGCGATCACCAGCGGGGCGTGCAGTGCCTCGGCTGCGTCGGCCCAGTCCGCGGTGCTGACCTCGATGTCGAGCCGTTCGCCCCACTGCCGCATCTCGGCGGCGCGGGCCGTGCCGCGGACGTAGGCGACGACCTCGCCGGTGCAGATCCGGGCCAGGGCGGCGAGCGCGGAGGAGGCGGTGGCCCCGGCGCCGAGGACCGCGGCGGAGTCGACCTGTTCGATTCCGTGCTCGCGCAGCGCGGCCACCATGCCCGGGACATCGGTGTTGTCGCCGACGCGACGGCCGTCCTCGGTGAACAGGACCGTGTTGACCGCGTCGACGGAGGCGGCCGTCGCGCTGATCTCGTCGAGCAGCGGGATGACCGCGCGCTTGAGCGGCATGGTCAGCGACAGTCCCGCCCACTCGGGGCCGAGCCGCTCGAAGAAGCCGGGCAATCCGGCCTCGTCGACCTCGAAGCGCTCGTACACCCAGTCGGTGAGCCCGAGTTCGGCGTACGCGGCGCGGTGCAGCACCGGGGAGAGCGAGTGCGCGATGGGCGATCCGAGCACGGCGGCCCGCTTGTTCCGTACGTTCTCCATCACCGCTCCGCCGCTCTTCGCCGTCCCGATACGCATCGGGCCGCAACGGTACCGGAGCCGCCGGGCACGGCAGGCAGACGGGCCGGGTCAGCGACCGCTGTTGGCGTTGAACTTGTCCTTCAGTTTCTGGAATTCGTCGAAGGTCTTGGCGAATTCCGTGTTGCTCTGACCGTCGGTCGCCACGAAGTAGATCCAGCCGTCGTGGGTCGGATTCAGCGTGGCCTTCAGGGCGTCGTCGCCCGGGTTTCCGATCGGTCCGGGCGGCAGGCCCGCGTTGGTGTAGGTGTTGTACGGGTCCTTGTTGCTGTGGATCTCGGACTCGCCGATATGGATGTTGCTCTGACCCTTCAGGTAGTTGTAGGTCGAGTCGAACTGCAACAGCCGGTTGGTCTCGGTGTTCGTGGGCTTGAGACGGTTGTAGACCACTTCCGCCATCTTGCGGAAGTCGTCGTGCGTCTTGCCCTCGGCCTGGACCAGGCTCGCGACCGTGACGAGTTGGAAGGGGTTGGCCAGGTCGAGTTGCTTGGCCTTTGCCTCCAGGCCATAGGCGGCGTACTTCTGCTTGGCCTGGGTGACCATCTGCTTCAGGACGACGTCGGGCTTCATGCCCTTCGCGGCCGGGTAGGTGCCGGGGAAGAGGAAGCCCTCCAACGGGTCCCGGATCCGGCCGTTGCTCTGCGCCCAGCTCGGCATCCCGAGTTTCTTGTAATCCTTCTCGGCCGCCTTTTTCGTGGTGCCGGACGCGAGGCCGAGTTGTTTGTCGATCGCCTGATACACCTGGACATTGCGCTCACCCGGCTTGACGAGCACATTACTCTGACTGTTCGGGTCGAGCATCATTTTCACGGCGCTCGCGGCGGACATCTCTTTCTTCAGCACATAGGCGCCGGCCTGGATGGTGCCGCCCTCGGGATTCTGCGACTGGGCGGAGACGAACGCGTCGACGCTCTTGACGACCCCGGAGTCCTTCAGCCGTCGCCCGATCTCATAACCGCCCGCCCCTTTGGGGATTTCCACCATCACGGTTTCGCTGGTGCCGCCGCCCGCATAGTCCGGGGACGCGCCGAAACGATTTTGGTAGAACTTCAATCCGAAGTATCCGACCCCGCCGAGGCCGCCGCCGAAGACCAGGACGACCACCATGCACGCGCAGCCGTTGCGCCGCTTCTTGGCTCCCTTGCCGCCCTTCGCGGCCTTGCCCCTGCGGTCGCCGCGCCCGCGGCGCGCCTTCGGGTCGTCGTCGAGATCGTCGTCGGAGTCGTCGCCCCCGCCTGCGAAGAACGCGTGCTCGCCCTGGTCCGGGCCGGGATCCCAGTCGGTCTCGGGCTCCGGCTCGGGACGTCTGCGGCCGGGCGGCTGGGGCGGCGGATAGGCATCGGGCGTGCCGTAGCGGTCGGGCTGCTCCGCGCCGTATGCCGCGGGCTGCTGACCGTAGGGGTCGCCCGGATCGGCGGCGTACGGCAGCTGCCCATGGGTGCCGCTGGCGTCCCAGCCGCCCTGCGGGTACTGCGGCTGGGACTGCGCCGAGTACTGCTGCTGGCCGTGCCCGGCGTACTGCTGCTGGTCGTGCCCCCCGTAGTGCTGCTGGTCCTGACCGGCGTAATGCTCGTTGCCCTGCTGTGCGTACTGCTGGTGGCCCTGCTCGCCGTAATACGGGTACTGCTGCTGGTCGTACCCGGACTGCTGCTCGTTCCAGCCGCCGTGCTGCGGCTGCTGTGGATGGTGCTGTTGCAGGCCGCCGTAGGGGACCTGCTGACCCGCCTGGGCCTGCTGTCCTCCCCATCCGCCGTCCCCGTACAACGGGTCCTCCGGATGCCACGGTTCGGAGCCTGGGCCCCGGCCATACTCAGTCATCGATCCCCTAGAGCCGCGAGGCGGCGGTCACGAGGCTGCCGCCGGTTCCCGTTCCGCCTCTTGCTGTGGGGCGGCTGTTCGAACACCGCCGCATCGCGCGGAACGTTACCGTATCGCGATCAGATGACCACTTCGACGCCCTCGCCGGGTGCATCGCCTGACACCCGTTCGGATTCGAGGGCCTGCTGGAGAATGACGACGGCGGCCGCCTGGTCGATGACCGAGCGGCCCTTCCTCGAACTGACCCCCGAGGCACGCAGTCCCTGACCGGCCGTCACGGTGCTCATCCGCTCGTCGACGAGCCGCACCGGGACGGGCGCGATGCCCTTGGCCAGTTCCCGGGCGAAAACGCGCACCTTGGCCGCGGCCGGGCCCTCGCCCCCCTTGAGGGAGCGGGGCAGGCCGACGACGACCTCGATCGGCTCGTATTCCTCGACGAGTTGACCGAGCCGGCGGTGGGCGGCCGGGACGTCCCGGCCAGGGACGGTCTCCACGGGGGTGGCGAGGATCCCGTCGGGGTCGCACGAGGCGACCCCGATACGGGCGTCCCCGACGTCGATCGCGAGCCGGCGTCCAGTGCGCATGATCCCGACCGTCCCCTACTTGGCGGTCTCGGCGACCAGGCGCTCGACGGCGACCACGGCGTCGCCGATGGCGGCCGGGTGCTGGCCGCCGCCCTGGGCCACGTCCGGCTTGCCGCCACCGCCGCCGCCGAGCGTCTTGGCGGCGGTACGGACCAGGTCACCGGCCTTGAGGCCGCGTTCGCGGGCGGCCTCGTTGGTGGCGATGACGGTCAGCGGCTTGTCACCCTTGACCGTGAAGAGGGCGACCACGGCGGCCCGGCCGCCCTGGATGCGCCCGCGCACGTCGAGGACCAGCTTGCGCAGGTCGTCCGGCGTGGTGCCGTCCGGCACCCGACCGGTGACGACGGCGATCCCGCGGACGTCCTTGGCGGACTCGGCGAGACCGGCGGCGGCCTGGAGCACCTTCTCGGCCCGGAACTTCTCGATCTCCTTCTCGGCGTCCTTCAGCTTGCCGAGCATCGAGGAGACCTTCTCGGGCAGCTCCTCCGGGCGGCCCTTGAGTAGTTCGGTCAGCTGGTTGACGACCGTGTGCTCGCGGGCGAGGAAGGCGTAGGCGTCCACGCCGACCAGGGCCTCGATACGGCGCACACCGGAGCCGATGGAGGACTCGCCGAGCAGCTTCACCAGGCCCAGCTGGGCGGTGTTGTGCACGTGTGTGCCACCGCACAGCTCCTTGGAGAAGTCCCCGATGGTGACCACGCGGACCCGCTCGCCGTACTTCTCGCCGAACTCGGCGATGGCGCCCTGCTTCTTGGCCTCGTCGATGCCCATGATCTCGGCGTGCACATCGAGATCGCGGGCGAGCACCTCGTTGATCTTCTGTTCGACGTCGGTCATCACGGCCGTGGGCACGGCGGACGGGGAGCCGAAGTCGAAGCGGAACCGGCCGGGCTGGTTCTCCGAGCCGGCCTGGGCGGCGGTCGGGCCGAGGGCGTCGCGCAGGGCCTGGTGGGTAAGGTGGGTGGCCGAGTGGGCGCGGGCGATGGCCTTGCGGCGGCGGGAGTCGATGGAGGCGTGGGCCTTGGCGCCGACCGTCACCTCGCCGACCTGTACGACGCCCTTGTGGACGTACACGCCCGGGACCGGCTTCTGGGTGTCGCGGACCTCGATGACGGCCCCGGAGTCGGCCTTGATGCGGCCGGTGTCGCCGATCTGGCCGCCGCCCTCGGCGTAGAACGGGGTGCGGTCGAGGACGATCTCGACCTCGTCGCCCTCGGTGGCGGCGGGCGAGGAGACGCCGTCGACCAGGATGCCGACGACCGTGGATTCGCCCTCGGTGTCGGTGTAGCCGAAGAAGCCGGTCTCGCCGGCCGAGTCGGCGATCTCCCGGTAGGCGCCGAGGTCGGCGTGGCCGGTCTTCTTGGCCTGGGCGTCGGCCTTGGCGCGCTCCCGCTGCTCCTTCATCAGGCGGCGGAAGCCCTCCTCGTCCACGGCGAGGCCCTGCTCGGCGGCCATCTCCAGGGTGAGGTCGATCGGGAAGCCCCAGGTGTCGTGGAGCAGGAACGCCTTGTCGCCGGGCAGCACCGTGCCGCCGGTGGCCTTGGTCTCGGTGACGGCGGTGTCGAGGATGTTGGTGCCGGCCTTCAGCGTCTTGAGAAAGGCGACCTCCTCGGCGAGGGCGACCTTCTCGATGCGCTCGCGGTCGGTGACCAGCTCCGGGTACTGCCGGCCCATCGTGCCGATCACGGTGTCGATCAGGTCCTCGACGACCGGACCGGTGGCGCCCAGCAGCCGCATGTTGCGGATGGCGCGGCGCATGATGCGGCGCAGGACGTAGCCGCGGCCCTCGTTGCCGGGGGTCACGCCGTCGCCGATGAGCATGGTGGCGGTGCGCATGTGGTCGGTGACCACTCGCAGGGAGACGTCCGAGTCGTGGGCGGCGCCGTAGGCGACACCGGTCAGTTCGGTGGCCTTCTTGATGACGGCCATGGAGGTGTCGATCTCGTACATGTTCTGCACGCCCTGCAGAATCATGGCGAGCCGCTCCATGCCGAGGCCCGTGTCGATGTTCTTGCTCGGCAGGTCGCCGAGGATCTCGAAGTTGTCCTTGCCGGTGCCCTCGCCGCGCTCGTACTGCATGAAGACGAGGTTCCAGATCTCCACATACCGCTCGTCGTTGACGGCGGGGCCGCCCTCGGCGCCGAACTCGGGCCCGCGGTCGTAGTTGATCTCGGAGCAGGGGCCGCATGGACCCGGGACGCCCATGGACCAGAAGTTGTCCTTCATGCCCAGGCGCTGGATGCGCTCCTTGGGCACGCCGACGACCTCGTGCCAGATCCGCTCGGCCTCGTCGTCGTCCTGGTAGACCGTGATCCACAGACGCTCGGGGTCGAGGCCGTAACCGCCCTTGTCCTGGGGCGTGGTGAGCAGCTCCCAGGCGAACTCGATGGCGCCTTCCTTGAAGTAGTCGCCGAAGGAGAAGTTGCCGCACATCTGGAAGAACGTGCCGTGCCGGGTGGTCTTGCCGACCTCTTCGATGTCCGGCGTGCGCACGCACTTCTGCACACTGGTGGCGCGCGGGAACGGCGGCTTGACCTCACCCAGGAAGTAGGGCTTGAAGGGCACCATGCCGGCCGGGACGAGGAGCAGAGTCGGGTCGTCCGCGATGAGCGACGCCGAAGGGACGACGGTGTGACCGCGCTCCTCGAAGAAGCTCAACCAGCGGCGACGAATCTCGGCCGACTCCATCAGTGGTCCTCATTCCGGTTGTACGAGTACGTCGTGGGGTTGACGTACGTCGGGTTGCTGCGGTTCTCGATGGCCGTACGGCGCCTGGGAGCGGGGAGTTCCGGGTCCTCGCGGATGCCGAGGGCGTCTTCGAGTTCGGCTTCCCGGTGGGCCATGTTGTCGCGGACGTCGAGGGCGAAGCCCACCGCACGATCCTTGACGCGCCGACCCGTCACCAGCGCCTTGTCGGCCGCGGTCGCGGCGAGGCTCTCGGGGGTCAGCTGCTTCAGCTTGCGGTTGACCTTGGTGGTGGCCCACACACCGGCGGCGACGCCCGTGGTGAACCAGAACGTACGGCGGAACATCGCTCGGTCAGTCTCTCTTTTCCCGGGTGTTCCGCTTCCCCCGTCGCGTTGACGGGAGGGTGCGGCCCACGATCACGGTACGCCGGGGCGCCTTGTCGGGCACGTCCTCGCGCCGGCCGGTGAGGGCTCGGCGCACGCCGTAGCCGAACGCCGCGACCTTGACGAGGGGGCCGCCGAAGGTGGCGGCGACGGTCGTCGACAGCGCCGAGGCGTTGGACGTGACTTCCTGGACGTCCGAGGCGATGGCGTCGACCCGGTCGATCTGGGTCTGCGCGGAGCGCACCGTGGCGGAGGCGTCGGCGAGCAGCGGGACGGCCTGGTCGGTCACGTCCGCCACCAGCTTGGTGGCCGCCTTGAGCGTCTGGGCCAGCCTCGCCAGGGCGACGGCGAGGAAGGACACCAGGATCGCCCAGAAGACGGCCACCAGGATCCCGGCAACCTCTCCACCGGACACGCTGCACCGCTCCCTGCTGATCACTGGAGTGCCCATGGACTGTCACCGGGCACTGGCCGACGGGCACTCTCGAAAGTCGCCATCCGACCCTATCGCGCCACGGGCGGCCCGCCGTACCGGATTTCGCCTTCCGGAAGGGCGTCTGGGCGCCGCGTCGATTCTACGGGTGGGGCAAGGGGTGGACGAAAGCGCCCGCCGCTTCCCACCGGTGTGGTGGGAAGCGGCGGGCGGGGGCGCGAGGCCCGGTGGTACTGCCGCCGCCGAGGGTGATCAGCGGGCGTAGTACTCGACGACGAGCTGCTCGTCGCAGATCACCGGGATCTCCTTGCGGTTCGGCTCGCGGTCCAGGCGGAACGCCAGGGCCTTGAGGTTCACCTGGAGGTAGCGCGGGGTCTCGCCGTCGGGGGCGAAGCCGCCCTCGCGGGCGATCTGGAAGAGCGTCTTGTCCTTGCTGCGGTCGCGGATCTGGATGACGTCGTCCGGGCGCACACGGTAGGACGGCTTGTCCACCTTCTGGCCGTTGACCTGGATGTGGCCGTGGACGACCATCTGGCGGGCCTGGTAGATCGTGCGGGCGATGCCCGAACGCAGGACCAGCGCGTCGAGACGGCGCTCCAACTCGACGATCAGGGCCTCACCGGTCTTGCCCTGGACCTTGGACGCACGCTCGTAGGCGCGCACCAGCTGGCGCTCGGAGATGTCGTACTGAGCGCGCAGGCGCTGCTTCTCCAGCAGACGGACCTTGTAGTCCGAGTTCTGCTTGCGGCCGCGGCCGTGCTCACCCGGCGGGTAGGGACGGGCCTCGAAGTACTTGACGGCCTTCGGGGTCAGCGCGATGCCGAGGGCACGCGACTTCTTGACCTTGGGGCGGGACTGGTTCGCCACTGTTTCTGTCTTCTTTCGTCGTTCTCGGCTTGTCAGCGTTGAGGGAGGTCGCATCCGCAGCCGGGGAATCCCGTAGGGTCCGCATGGGACCTGCCGGGCAGCCGCTCCCCTGGTCTGGGCACATACGTGCAGCACGCGAGTGGCCCACCGGCCGGTCCCGGACTCCGGGTGGTGGTGGGCTGCCCGCGACACCGTTCGACGGTGCGCGACGCTCCTGGAGCCAGCCCCGAGGGACTGGGTCTCCGGCTGGTTGTCCCGCTCTGACTGCGCGGGACTCAGCGCTTCGGCGCATTCTACAGGGCGGTCAGGGCCGCTTGCGACCGAGGTGTTTCCTGGTCCATTCGACCGCGTCCGCGTACCGGGCCTCGGTGCCGTGCCGGGTCGGGGTGTAGTACTCGCGGCCCTGGAGGGCTCCCGGCGCGTACTGCTGGGCGGCGATGCCCTCGGGCAGGTCGTGCGGATACACATACCCCTGGGCGTGGCCCAGCTTGGCGGCGCCCTTGTAGTGCCCGTCGCGCAGATGGGGCGGGACCGGACCCGCCAGCCCCTTGCGCACGTCCTCCAGGGCGGCGCCGATCGCCGTGGTCGCGGCGTTGGACTTGGGGGCGAGGGCCAGCGCGATGGTGGCGTGGCTGAGGGTGAGGGCCGCCTCCGGGAAGCCGATCATGGCGACGGCCTGGGCGGCGGCCACGGCGAGCGGCAGGGCGTTCGGATCGGCGAGGCCGATGTCCTCGCTGGCCGAGATCATCAGTCGGCGGGCGATGAAGCGGGGATCCTCGCCGGCCTCGATCATCCGCGCCAGGTAGTGCAGGGCCGCGTCCACGTCGGAGCCGCGGATGGACTTGATGAGCGCGCTGGCCACGTCGTAGTGCTGGTCGCCGTCGCGGTCGTACTTCACGGCGGCCCGGTCGACCGTCTCCTCCAGGGTGCTCAGGGCGATCTCCGGCTCACCCTTGTCGAGCGCGGCACCGGCCGCCGCCTCCAGGGCGGTCAGGGCCCGGCGGGCGTCGCCGCCGGCGATCCGCAGGAGGTGGTCCTCGGTGTCCTCGGGGACGGCGACGGACCCGCCGAGGCCGCGCTCGTCGGCCAGCGCGCGGCGGAGCAGCCCGCGCACGTCGTCGTCGGTGAGGGGTTCGAGGGTGAGCAGGAGGGAACGGGACAGCAGGGGGGAGATCACCGAGAAGTACGGGTTCTCGGTGGTGGCCGCGATCAGGGTCACCCAGCGGTTCTCCACCGCCGGGAGCAGGGAGTCCTGCTGGGCCTTGCTGAAGCGGTGGATCTCGTCCAGGAAGAGGACGGTCTCCTTGCCGAAACCCCCGGTGGCCCGGCGCGCGCCGTCGATGACCGCGCGGACCTCCTTGACGCCCGCGGTGATCGCGGACAGTTCCACGAAGCGCTTGTCGGTGGCCTTGGAGACGACGTACGCCAGGGTCGTCTTGCCGGTGCCGGGCGGGCCCCAGAGGATCACCGAGGAGGGTCCGGCCGGGCCGCCCGCGCCCTCGCCGACCAGCCGGCGCAGAGGCGAGCCGGGCTTCAGCAGATGCTGCTGGCCCACCACCTCGTCAAGGGTGCGCGGGCGCATCCGCACCGCCAGGGGGCTGCCTGCCGGATCCTTCTCCTGGCGCTCTTCCGCCGCCGCGGTGAACAGGTCGGGTTCCACGCTGAAACCCTAAATCACCGCACTGACAACGCGGCCGGGCCCCGGTCCGGGCTCAACTGGTCCAGAAGTCCCACCAGCGGGTCAGGATCAGCATGCCGATGATGCCGATGTGCAGCACCGGGAGCACCCAGGTGAACTCGCCGAAGAAGCCCTTCAGCCAGCGCGGGGCGGGCAGGAAGTCCTTGCGGACGTTGAACGACGTCACGTACCAGAACATGACGATCGTGGCGACCCAGGCCAGGTTGCACCACAGGCACAGCGCGTTGATCCGGTACAGGGACTGGAACTGCAGCCAGGTGCAGAAGCCGACGCCGAAGAGCGTGCCGAGGTTGAAGGTCAGCCAGTACCAGCGCGGGAAGCGGGCCCGGGCGAGCAGGCTCATGCCGACGCAGACGACGATGCCGTAGCAGACCAGGCCGAGCATGGGGTTCGGGAAGCCGAAGGCGGCGGCCTGCTTGCTCTCCATGACGCTGCCGCAGGAGACGACCGGGTTGAGGCTGCACCCGGGGGTGAAGGTCTTGCCCTCGACCTTCGCCTCCAGCAGCTTGAACTTGTCGATCGTGATGACCCACGCGGCGAGCAGGCCGGCCGCACCGGTGATCACCAGCAGCAGGGCGAAGGCGCGGCTGCCGCCCTCCGTCCGCGCTCCGTCGGCCCGCTCGGACCCGGGCTCGGTGGAGACGTCCTTGACTGTCGACTTGCTCATCACGCCGATTCCGTCTGCTGGAGAGGTGGACCTTCTTAGGGCAGGGGCCATTGTGCCGCACCGGGGGTCCTGTCCACCGTTCGGTGGACATAAGGAGGTACGCACGGTCGTCCCGGAGCGCTCGTTTCTGGCCGACCATCAGTGCCATGACAGCACACGCGAACGACTTCGCGGTGAACGTACGGGGGCTGCGCAAGCAGTACGGGGACGTGACCGCGGTGGACGGCATCGATCTCGGTATCCGGCGGGGTGAGGTGTTCGGCCTGCTCGGACCCAATGGGGCGGGCAAGAGCACCACGGTGGAGATCCTCCAGGGCAACCGGTCCCGGGACGGCGGCGAGGTTTCGGTTCTCGGGGCGGACCCGGCGACGGCCACGCGCGCGTGGCGATCCCGTGTGGGAATCGTCTGGCAGGACGAATCGGCACCCGCCGAGTTGACGGTGCGCGAGACCGTGCGGCATTTCGCCCGCTACTACCCGCGTCCGCGCGACCCGGATGAGGTGATCGGCCTGGTCGGTCTCCAGGAGAAGGCGGGCAGTCGGATCAAGGCCCTCTCCGGCGGGCAGCGCCGCCGCCTCGATGTGGCGCTCGGCGTGATCGGCGATCCCGAGCTGCTGCTTCTGGACGAGCCGACGACCGGTTTCGACCCGGCCGCCCGCCGGCGGTTCTGGGAGCTGATCCGGCTGCTCGCCGACGAGGGCACGACAATCCTGCTGACCACGCACTACCTGGAGGAGGCCGAGGCGCTCACCGACCGGCTCGCCGTCGTCGCCCGGGGCCGGGTCGTCGCCACGGGCGAGCCCGGCGAACTGCGCGAGCGGTACGGCAACGAAGCCACCGTGGAGTGGACCGAGCCCGACGGCCAGGTGCGCACGGAGCACACGGACACCCCGACGCGCACCGTCGCACAGCTCATGCAGCGCTTCGACGGCGAGATCCCGGGGCTGCGGGTCGGCCGCCCGACGCTGGAGGACGTCTATCTCCGGCTGACCGGACAGGTCACGCACGGGCTCGGCGTACGGCCCGTCGCAGAACACGGCGCGGACCTGGCCGACGAACTCACCGAAGACCTCGTCGGGCGGGAGGAGGCGCGATGACCACGACCGGGGCGCGCCCCCGCGCGCAGGCGCCCGCCGACCGGCTGCCCGGCGCCTGGGCCGTCGGACTGGACCGGGGCGCACTGGAGATCAAGCAGTTCTTCCGGCAGCGCGATCAGGTGGTGTTCACCTTCGCCTTCCCGGTCGTCTTCCTCTTCCTGTTCGCGTCGATCTTCCAGGACACCGTGCGCGGCAGCGGCGTGACCGCCTCCCAGCTGTACGTGCCCGCGATGATGGCCTCGGGCATCATGACGACGAGTTTCCAGTCGCTGGGCATCTCCATCGCCGTGGAACGGGACGAGAAGGTGCTGCGACGGCTGCATGGCACACCGATGCCGCCGACGGCGTACTTCCTCGGCAAGGTCTGGCTGGTTCTGGTCACCGGGATCCTGGAGACGGTGGTCCTGCTGCTCGTGGGCACCACCCTGTACGGCGTCGACCTGCCGTCGGACGCGGGCCGGTGGTTCGACTTCGTGTGGATCTTCGTGCTCGGTCTGACCGGGTGTGCGCTGCTCGGCATCGCGGTCAGCTCGGTGCCCAGGTCGGCCAGGAGCGCGAGTTCCGTCGTCGTACTGCCGTTCCTGGTCGTCCAGTTCATCTCAGGGGTCTACATCCCCATCAGCACCATCCCGGACTGGATGCTGAACATCGGCGCCCTGTTCCCGCTGAAGTGGATGTGCCAGGGGCTGCGCGGGGTGTTCCTGCCCGACTCCGCGCAGGTGCTGGAACAGGCGGGCAGCTGGGAGTTCGGCCGGATCGCACTGGTGCTCACCGCCTGGTGCATCGGAGGATTGGCGCTGTGTCTGCTGACCTTCCGCTGGAAAAGCCGGCGCGACGGATGACCGGCCGGGTCTCGGCGCGCGACGCGCACGCCTGGGACCGCACGATCCGGCTCTGGGACGCGTACTTCGCCATCGCCTGGGCGGCCACCCTGACCTTCGTCCTCACGGCGGGGCAACCGGGCTGGCCCGTCCGGGCCCTCGCCGCCGGGCTGCTGCTCCCGCTGGTGCCCTGGTACGTGGCGCTGGGCCGGCCGCTGCTCCAGGAGGACATGCCTGACGGACGGCGGGCGGTGCGCTATCTCGCCGGGGCGATCGCGCTGTATCTGTCGGCGGCCGTGCTGGCGGGCGAGGCACGGCTGACGGCGTTCGCGCTCGTCCCGCAGTGCTTCATGACCCTGCGGATGCGCCGGTCGCTGGTGGCGGTCACCGTGATCAACCTGGTACCGGTGCTCGGCGGGGCGCTGCTGTGGCGGCCGGCCGGCCCGGAGCTGTTCGCCGAGGCGCTCTTCGCCGTGGTCGCCCTGGCCTTCTCGGTGGCGGTCGGCGGCTGGGCCCTCCGGATCATCGAGCAGAGCCGGGAACGGGCGAAGCTGATCGCGGAGTTGGACGCTAGCCGGCACGAGGTCTCCCGGCTGTCGGCCGCGCACGGCGCGCTGGCCGAACGCGAGCGGATGGCGCGTGAGATCCACGACACCCTCGCCCAGGGCTTCACCAGCCTGCTGATGCTGGTCCAGGCGGTCGAGGCCGAGCTGGAACACGATCTGCCGCTCGCCCGGCGCCATCTGGCACTGATGGACGAGACGGCCCGGCAGAACCTCGCCGAGGCCCGGGCGCTGGTGGCCGGGGGCACCCCGGCCGACCTCGACGGCGTGTCCCTGCCGGACGCCCTGGGCCGACTGGCGGCCCGGCACGGGGCGGCGCTCGAGGTGACCGGTCCGGTGCGGTCCCTGCCCGCCGGGCCGGAGGTGGTGGCGCTGCGCTCCTGCCAGGAGGCACTGGCGAACGCCCGCAAGCACGCGGGGAGTTCGGCATCGGTGGGCATCAGTCTCCGGTACGCCGCCGGGACGCTCACCGTCTCGGTGCGGGACGACGGGTGCGGCTTCGACCCGGCGGCCGTCCGCGGCGGTTACGGTCTGGCGGGGCTGCGCGCCCGGGCCGCCGAGGTGGGCGGGACGGCCGCGGTGCGCAGCGCGCCGGGTGCCGGTACGACCGTCACCGTGTGCCTGCCCGTTCCCGCGGCCGATGCCGACGCCGATCCCGCGGCCGATGCCGGTACCGTTCCTGCGGCCGATGCCGGTACCGATCCCGACGCCGGCCCTGGCAACGAACCCGACACCGGTCCCGCCGACGAACCTGCCGCCGGTCCCCCTACCGGACCGGGCGCCGATTCCGGCACGGCTCCCCGTACCGGATCCGGCGCCGTCGCCGCCCCGGTCTCCGTCGCCGTTCCGTTCGCCGTGAGGAGTGAGATCCCGTGATCCGGATCGTCCTGGCCGACGACCATCCCGTCGTGCGGGAGGGCCTGCGGGCCATGCTGAGCGCCGAGCCGGACCTGAAGGTGGTGGCGGACGCGTCCAGCGGTCCGCAGGCGGAGGCGCTGGCGGCCGAACTGCGGCCCGACATCGTGCTGATGGACCTGCGGATGCCGGGCGGCGGGGGCGTCGAGTCCATCGTGCGGATGGCCGAGGCCGGGCTGACGTGCCGGGTGATCGTGCTGACGACGTACGAGACGGACCGGGACATTCTGCGGGCCGTGGAGGCGGGGGCCGCCGGCTATCTGCTCAAGGACCTGGCGCGGGGCGAACTGGCCGCCGCGGTACGGGCCGCCGCGCGCGGCGAGACGGTGCTGGCGCCGTCGGTCGCGGCGCGGCTGGTGGACCGGCTGCGGACCAAGCCGGAGCGCCCGCGGTTGTCGGAGCGCGAGGTCGCGGTGCTGCGGCTGGTGGCCGAGGGCCGCACCAACGCCGAGATCGGGCGGGAGTTGTTCATCGGGGAGTCCACGGTGAAGACCCACCTGCTGCGGATCTTCGGCAAGCTCGGCGTGGCCGACCGGACGGCGGCGGTGACCACCGCGATGCGCAACGGGCTGTTGTGACGTTCGCGTTCGCGGCTCGTCGACCCCGGTGCTTCGGCTGCTGTTCCCCGCCGTGCGGGGGTGGTCCGGGCGCCATGAAGGGCGCGCACCGAGACGGAGCGGGGTCCCGGCCGACGCGGAGCACGGTCCCGGCCGACGCGGAGCACGGTCCCGGCCGACGCAGGGCCGCGGGCAGGCCCGCCCGGCCAGGCACGACGCGTACCGAGACGGGCGGGACCGGCGCGACCGGCACGGCCGGTGCGCATCCGGACATCCGCCGGCTCATCGGCGTCGCCCTGCTCGCCTGGCCGTGGCCCGGCAGCTCACCTGGCCCAGCGTCCGCGGGCTTCGGCCGCCGCGGTGCATCAAGGCATCGTGGGCCAGGGCTTCCCGGAGCCCACGACAGACGGGGCAGCACGGCCGCAGGCCGGTGGCCGGTGGCAAGGCCACGTGCCGGACGGCCCGTCGGCCCGTCGGCCCGCCGGTCAGCCGAGCCGTGCTTCCAGCTCGGCCACGATCTCGTTCACCCCGACCGGCTGCTGCTCCCCGGACTCCATGTCCTTGACCTGGACGACGCCCTCGGCCAGGTCGCGCTCGCCCAGCACGAGGGCGTACCGGGCCCCGGAGCGGTTGGCCGCCTTCATCGCGGCCTTGAGCCCCTTGGCGCCGTAGGAGAAGTCCGCCGCGACGCCCACCTTGCGCAACTCGGTCACCTTGGCGAACAGCACGCGCCGCGCCTCCTCCCCGAGCGGGACCGCGAACACGCTGGTCGGGGCCGGCAGGTCGAGTGCGACCCGCTCCGCCTCCAGGGCCAGCACCGTACGGTCGACGCCGAGGGCCCAGCCGACCGACGGGAGCGCCGGGCCGCCGATCATCTCCGAGAGGCCGTCGTAGCGTCCGCCGCCGCCGACCGCGGACTGCGAGCCGAGGCCGTCGTGCACGAACTCGAAGGTGGTGCGCGTGTAGTAGTCCAGGCCGCGCACCAGCTTGGGATCGTTCTCGAAGGCCACGCCCGCCGCGGTGATCAGCTCACGGACCTCCTCGTGATACGTCTTGCAGGCATCGCACAGGTAGTCGCGTAGCAGCGGCACGCCCGCCAACTGCCTCTGCACCGACTCGCGCTTGTCGTCGAGTACCCGCAGCGGGTTGATCTCGATGCGGCGGCGGGTGTCCTCGTCCAGGTCGAGGCCGCGCAGGAACTCCTGGAGCGCGGCCCGGTACACCGGCCGGCACTCCTGGTCGCCGAGGCTGTTGAGCAGGATCCGGAACTGCCGCAGCCCCAGCGAGCGGTACGCCTGGTCGGCCAGGATGATCAGCTCGGCGTCCAGCGCCGGGTCCTCGGCGCCGATCGCCTCGGCGCCGACCTGGGAGAAGTGGCGGTAACGGCCCTTCTGCGGGCGCTCGTAGCGGTAGTACGAGCCGGAGTACCAGAGCTTGACCGGGAGGTTGCCCGTCTTGTGCAGGTTGGCCTCCAGCGCCGCGCGCAGCACGGACGCCGTGCCCTCGGGACGCAGGGCGAGCCGGTCGCCGCCCTTGGTCTCGAAGGCGTACATCTCCTTCGTCACGATGTCGGTGGACTCACCGACACCGCGCGCGAAGAGTTCCACGTTCTCGAAGCCGGGCGTCTCGATGTAGCCGTAGCCGGAGTTGCGCAGGGGCGCGGCGATCGCCTCGCGGACGGCCAGGTACTTGGCGCTCTCCGGCGGGATCAGGTCGTACGTGCCCTTGGGGGCGCTGAAGGTGCTCACGAAGGTCTCTCGTCACATTCCTCGTCGGGGAGCGTCGGCGTGCGCTCCCGGGCCGGCGGACACCTGCCGCAGATACGGGTTGGTGGCGCGCTCCTGGCCGATGGTCGTCTGGGGGCCGTGGCCGGACAGCACCACGGTCGAGTCGTCGAGCGGCAGGCACACGCGGGCCAGCGAGTCGAGCATCTCGGCCATGTCACCGCCGGGCAGGTCGGTGCGTCCGATGGAGCCGGCGAAGAGCAGATCACCCGAGAAGAACACCGGCGGGACGTCCGCCGCCTCGGGCATCCGGAAGGTCACCGACCCCTTGGTATGGCCCGGCGCGTGCGCCACGGTCAGCTCCAGACCGGCCAGTTCCAGCGTCGCCCCGTCCGTCAGCTCCCTGACGTCGTCCGGCTCCCCCACGGTCAGCTCGCCCATCAGGGGCATGCCGATGGAGCGGCCGAGCGCCTTCTCGGGGTCGCTCATCATGTACCGGTCCTCGGGGTGGATCCAGGCGGGCACATCGTGCGCGCCGCACACCGGGACGACCGAGGCCACATGGTCGATGTGGCCGTGGGTGAGGACGACGGCGACGGGCTTGAGGCGATGCTTCCTGAGCGCTTCCTCGACTCCTGGGACGGCCTGGTGGCCCGGGTCGATGATCACGCACTCCTCGCCGGCGGCGGGGGCGACGAGATAACAGTTCGTCCCCCAGGCCCCGGCGGGGAACCCGGCAATGAGCACGATCGTCCTTCGTTGTGTCGATTACGGGCGGCTTCCGCTGCGGTCAGAGCCTACCGGCGCTGCCGTTTCCTCAGCTAACCCATATACGGTACGGGCCTACACGCAGCGGTCGGCTCACAGGACACACGCGTACCGGTCGACACACGACACGCATGAGGAGAGAACCCGGTGGTCACCCAGGAGCAGCGGCGGCGTCAGCTCGCCCGGGAGAAGTTCTTGCGGCAGCAGCAGCGGCGTACGTCAGCGCGGCGCAAGGCACGGATGCGCAACTCCGTGATCGCGTCGGTACTGGGCGTGGTCGTCATCGGCAGCGTCGCGCTGTACACGACCGGAGTGCTCAAGAACGACGACGACAAGGCCAACGCGAACGCCGAGGTGACGCCCAGCGCCTCGGCCACCGGCAAGGCCACCGATCCCTGCGAGAAGGCCGCCAAGGGCTCGATCGAGAAACTCAGCTGGAAGAAGGAGCCGGCGATGACGATCGACAAGTCGGCCGACTACACCATGAAGCTGGCGACGACGTGCGGTGACATCGGCATCGCACTGAAGACCTCGGCGGCGCCGCACACCGTCAACTCGTTCGACTTCCTCGCCGGCAAGGGCTACTTCGACCACACCAAGTGCCACCGGCTCACCACGAACGGCATCTATGTGCTGCAGTGCGGCGATCCGACGGGCACCGGCAGCGGCGGGCCCGGCTACACGATCCCGGACGAGAACCTGAAGGACAAGAGCCTGAAGGCCAATGTGTACCCGGCGGGCACGGTCGCGATGGCGAACACCGGCCAGGCGCACACCGGCGGCAGCCAGTTCTTCCTGGTGTACCAGGACAGCCAGTTGCCGCCCAGCTACACACCGTTCGGGACGATCGACAAGGCAGGACTGGCGGTGCTCAAGAAGATCGCCGCCGCGGGCGAGAGCACGGGCGCCGGCGACGGTGCCCCGAACGCGACGGTCGTGATCAACAAGGCCACGGTCGCGAAGTCCTGACGCTCATGACGGCCCGCTGGGCCAATTTCGGTCGCGCGGGATGCGGACAGGCCACCCGCCGGTCGCCTATGTTGGCCGTGACGAAACTGTGGACGATGCCCGGGGGTGCACAAGCCCTGCGCAGGCATCATGTGGAGGAGGCGCTGTGAGCAGCGACCCGTGGGGCCGCGTCGACGAGACGGGGACCGTGTACGTGCGTACGGCCGACGGCGAGCAGGTCGTCGGTTCCTGGCAGGCCGGCTCCCCCGAGGAGGCGCTGGCCTACTTCGAGCGCAAGTACGAGGGCCTGGTCGTCGAAATCGGCCTCCTCGAAAAGCGAGTGCAGACCACCGACCTGTCGGCGAAGGACGCCCAGACCGCGATCGGCCACCTCCGCGAGCAGGTGGAGGCGCATCACGCGGTGGGCGACCTGGATGCGCTGCGGGCCCGGCTGGACAAACTCGTGGCAACCGTGGACGCCCGCCGCGAGGAGCGCAAGGCGCAGCGGGCCAAGCAGTCCGACGAGGCCCGCACGGCCAAGGAGGACCTGGTCACGGAGGCCGAGCGGCTGGCGCAGTCCGACCAGTGGCGGGCCGCCGGTGAGCGGCTGCGCGCCCTGGTGGACACCTGGAAGGGTCTGCCGCGGCTCGACCGCAAGTCGGACGACGAGCTGTGGCACCGCTTCTCGCACGCGCGGTCGGCGTTCTCCAAGCGCCGCAAGGCACACTTCGCGCAGTTGGACGCGCAGCGCGAGGAGGCCCGCAGGACCAAGGAGCGGCTGGTCGCCGAGGCCGAGGCGCTGTCCGCATCGACGGACTGGGGTCCGACGGCGGCCCACTACCGCGAGCTGATGTCGCAGTGGAAGGCCGCGGGCCGCGCCCAGCGCGAGCACGAGGACGACCTGTGGAACCGCTTCCGCGGTGCGCAGGACCTGTTCTTCGCCGCCCGCGGTTCGGTGTTCGCCGAGCGTGACGCCGAGCAGTCGGAGAACCTGAAGCTGAAGGAGGAACTGGCCGAGGAGGCCGAGCGGCTCCTGCCGGTCACCGACCTCAAGGCCGCCCGGGCCGCCTTCCGTTCGATCAACGAGCGCTGGGAGGCCATCGGCCATGTGCCGCGCGACGCGCGTCCCAAGGTCGAGGGCCGGATGCACACGGTCGACCGGGCGATCCAGGAGGCCGAGGAGGCCGAGTGGCGCCGGACCAACCCGGAGGCACGCGCGCGTGCCGAGGGCCTGACCGGTCAGCTCCAGACCGCGGTGGACAAGCTGAAGGGCCAGATCGAGCAGGCCCGGGCGCAGGGCAACGCGTCCAGGGCCGAGAAGCTCGAACGGGAGCTGGAGGGCCGCCAGGCGCTCCTGGACCAGGCGTTGAAGGGCCTCCAGGAGTTCGGCGGCTGACACCACCGGCGACCGCTGCTCCCGTCGCACGCGTAAGGGCTCCGTACACGTACGGGGCCCTTACGACGTCTGCGGGGTCGCGTCACCTGCTGCGGGCCGACGTCACCCGGTACACGTCGTAGACGCCCTCCACGCCCCGCACGGCCTTCAGTACGTGTCCGAGGTGCTTCGGGTCGCCCATCTCGAAGGTGAAGCGGGAGGTGGCGACGCGGTCGCGGGAGGTCTGGACGGCCGCGGAGAGGATGTTGACGTGCTGGTCGGACAGGACTCGGGTGACGTCCGACAGCAGCCGGGAGCGGTCCAGGGCCTCGACCTGGATGGCGACCAGGAAGACCGAGGACTGGGTGGGCGCCCACTCGACCTCCAGGATCCGCTCGGGCTCGCGCGACAGCGACTCCACGTTGACGCAGTCGTTGCGGTGCACCGAGACGCCGCTGCCCCGCGTGACGAAACCGATGATCGGGTCGCCGGGTACCGGCGTACAGCAGCGGGCCAGCTTGACCCACACGTCCTCGACGCCCTTGACGACCACGCCCGGATCGGCGCTGGAGCGGCGCTTGCGGCCCCGGCCGCGCGAGGGCGGCACGCTCTCGTCGATTTCCTCGGTGGCCGCCTCCTCGCCGCCGAGCGCCTGCACCAGCTTCTGCACGACGTTCGGCGCGGAGACATGTCCCTCGCCGATCGCCGCGTACAGCGCGGAGATGTCCGGGTAGCGCATCTCGTGCGCGAGCGTGACGAGCGAGTCGCCGGTGAGGATCCGCTGGATCGGCAGGTTCTGCTTGCGCATCGCGCGGACGATGGCGTCCTTGCCCTGCTCGATCGCCTCGTCGCGGCGCTCCTTGGAGAACCAGGCGCGGATCTTGTTGCGGGCGCGCGGTGACTTGACGAAGCCCAGCCAGTCGCGGGAGGGGCCGGCGCCGGCCGCCTTGGAGGTGAAGACCTCCACCAAGTCGCCGTTGTCCAGGGTGGATTCGAGTGGTACGAGGCGGCCGTTGACCCGCGCTCCTATGGTGCGGTGGCCGACCTCGGTGTGGACCGCGTACGCGAAGTCGACCGGGGTGGCGCCGGCGGGCAGGGCGATGACATCGCCCTTGGGGGTGAAGACGAAGACCTCGTTGCGGGACAGGTCGAAGCGCAGCGACTCCAGGAACTCGCCCGGGTCCTCGGTCTCCTTCTGCCAGTCCAGCAACTGCCGCAGCCACGCCATGTCGTTGATGGCGGCGGCTTCCTTGCCGGCCTTGCCGGTGGGCTTGGGCACGTCGGTACGGACCTTGGAGGCGCCGGCGACGGCCTCCTGCTTGTACTTCCAGTGCGCGGCGATGCCGTACTCGGCGCGGCGGTGCATGTCGAAGGTGCGGATCTGCAGTTCGACGGGCTTGCCGTTGGGGCCGATCACCGTCGTGTGCAGCGACTGGTACATGTTGAACTTGGGCATCGCGATGTAGTCCTTGAAGCGCCCCGGAACCGGGTTCCAGCGCGCGTGGACGGTGCCCAGCGCCGCGTAGCAGTCGCGGACGGTGTCCACCAGGACGCGGATGCCCACCAGGTCGTAGATCTCCGCGAAGTCACGGCCGCGGACGATCATCTTCTGGTAGACGCTGTAGTAGTGCTTGGGGCGGCCGGTGACGGTCGCCTTGATGC
Source organism: Streptomyces sp. NPDC004752 (assembly GCF_053601275.1). Taxonomy (NCBI): domain Bacteria; kingdom Bacillati; phylum Actinomycetota; class Actinomycetes; order Kitasatosporales; family Streptomycetaceae; genus Streptomyces; species Streptomyces sp. NPDC004752. The sequence goes on from NZ_JBSGBN010000072.1 coordinate 23,748, forward strand.
GGGCGGCCCGCAGATCGGCCTGGACCTCGTCGGTCACTATGGCGAGGTACTCGTCCCGCTTGGGTGCGCGCTCGGCGACCAGCCGGACGATCTCGTCGTACATCTTCGGGTAGAGGATCGCGAAGGCGAGGTCCTCCAGCTCCCATTTGATGGTGTTCATGCCCAGCCGGTGGGCGAGCGGCGCGTAGATCTCCAGGGTCTCGCGCGCCTTCTTCTCCTGTTTCTCCCGCTTGAGGTAGCGCATCGTGCGCATGTTGTGCAGGCGGTCGGCGAGCTTGATGACCAGGACGCGCGGGTCCTTGGCCATGGCCACGACCATCTTGCGCACGGTCTCCGCCTGCGCGGCCTCGCCGAACTTGACCTTGTCCAGCTTGGTGACGCCGTCGACGAGGAGGGCGACGACGTCGCCGAAGTCGCGGCGCAGGTCGTCGAGGCCGTACTCGGTGTCCTCGACGGTGTCGTGCAGCAGGCCCGCCATCAAGGTGGCCGGGTCCATGCCCAGTTCGGCGAGGATGGTGGTGACGGCGAGCGGATGCGTGATGTACGGGTCGCCGCTCTTGCGCTTCTGGCCGCGGTGCCAGCGCTCGGCGACCTGGTAGGCGCGCTCGATCTGGCGCAGGGTGGCGTTCTCGACCTTGGGGTCGTTGCTGCGCACTATCCGCAGCAGCGGCTCCAGGACCGGGTTGTACGGGTTGGCGCGCTGTACGCCGAGCCGGGCGAGGCGGGCGCGGACCCGGTTGGAGGAGCCGGAGCGGGCCGACTGGCCGGTGCCGGGGCGGACCGTGGGCGGGGCGGGCTTGGGGCGCACGGGCTCGATCGACTGGTCGACGGGCGCGGACTGGGCGTGCTCGACCGGCCCGCGGGTGTCCTTCTTGGCGGGCAGCGTGGGCTTCGCCGCGGGCGCCGAGGCGGACTCGGGCTTGGCGGCGGTCAGTGGCTGGGCCTCGTCTGGCAAGAGGACTCCTCGTGCGCGATCCGGGTCCCCCGGTCAGGTTCCGGAGACACCATGGTATCGATCCCGGGCCTCGGCATCGCCCTCAGGCCGAAGTGGGGACCCTCCACACGGGCAACGCGAGAGGCGGGCGCCGGATTCCTCCGGGCCCGCCTCAGCGGTGTCCCACGGGTGTCAGGGGGGTGTCCCGCGGTCTTCATGCGGGTCACGCGCTCCTCCGCGCGCCGTCCCGCAGCTCGCGCTCAGAGCTGGAGCAGCGACTGAAGGGGAGCCCCATTCAGCGCCTGTTCCAGCCGGGCGCGGCCGTCCAGGAAGCCCAGTTCCATGAGCACCGAGACGCCCGCGACCTCGGCGCCCGCGCGCTGGATGAGCTGGATCGCGGCCTGAGCGGTGCCGCCCGTGGCAAGGACGTCGTCGACGATCAGGATGCGGTCGGCCGCGGTCAGGTCCTCGGCGTGCACCTCGATCTCGGCCGAGCCGTACTCCAGGTCGTATGCCTGGCGCAGGGTGGCACCGGGGAGCTTGCCGGCCTTGCGGACGGGGACGAAACCGAGGCCCGCGCGGACGGCGACCGGAGCGCCCAGGATGAAGCCCCGGGCCTCCAGGCCGACGACCTTGGTGGCGCCGGTGGCACCGGCGATGTCGGCCAGCGCATCGGTGAGGGCCGTGAACGCCGCCGGGTCCGCCAGGAGCGGGGTGATGTCCTTGAACATCACACCCTGCTCCGGATAGTCGGCCACGTCCCGGATGCGGCTGAGCAGCAGCTCCCGGATATCGGTCATCGGCGCTTCCCGGAGGATCGACCGCGGCCCCGGTTACGGGAGGCGGGCTGGTTGCGCGGTCCCACCACGGCGGGTGCGGCGTCCTCCTGGGCATCGGCGGGCGCGGGCCGACTCGCCGCGACGTCCTCCTCGGCGACGGCCTGGGCCCGCTTGGCCTTGACCCGCTTCCTGAGAGCCTTCATCTGCGGCTCGCGTTCCTTCAGGTCGGCGACGAGCGGCGTGGCGATGAAGATCGAGGAGTACGCACCGGCCGCGAGGCCGACGAACAGCGACAGCGAGATGTCGTTGAGCGTGCCGGCGCCGAGGAAGCCGCCGCCGATGAACAGCAGGCCCGCGACCGGCAGCAGCGCGACGACCGTGGTGTTGACGGAGCGGACCAGGGTGCCGTTGATCGACTGGTTGGCGATCTCGCTGTAGGTGAAGCGGGTCTGCTTCGTGATGTCCTTCGTCTGTTCCTTGAGGCTGTCGAACACGACGACCGTGTCGTACAGCGAGTAGCCGAGGATGGTCAGCAGACCGATGATCGTGCCGGGCGTGACCTCGAAGCCGACCAGGGCGTAGATGCCGGTAGTGATGGTGATGTCGTGGATCAGCGCGACGAGCGCCGCGATGGCCATCCGCCACTCGAAGGCGATCGCCAGGTAGATCACGACGAGCACCATGAAGATCGCCAGGCCCTGCCATGCCTTGTTGGCGATCTGCTCGCCCCAGCTGGGCCCGACCAGGTCGGCGTTGATGGACTCCGGGTTGACCTTGAAGTCCTTGGCGAGGGCGGTCTTGACCTCGTCGGACTTCTGGGTGTCCATGCCCGCGATCTGGATGCGCAGACCACCGGTGCCGAGCTTCTGCACGACGGCTTCATGATCGGCCGCGCCCTTGGCGAACTCCTCGGCCTGTGCCACGGAGACGCTGGTCTTCGGGGTGGTGAAGACGGCGCCGCCCTGGAAGTCGATGCCCATGTTCAGGCCGCGCACCGCCAGGCCGACGATGGCCGTGATGGTGATCAGGATCGAGACGCCGTACCAGAGCTTGCGGTGGCCGACGAAGTCGTAGCTGATCTCGCCGCGGTGCAGTCGCGCGCCGAGGTTGCCGAGTTTCGACATCGCTCACGCTTCCTTCGGGTCGACAGGGCCGGCGGCAGGACCGGCGGGACGGCGGGTGCGGCGCAGCGGTGGCTTGGCACCCAGGCTCTTCGGGTCGAGTCCGGACCACTTGTGGCCCTGGGCGAAGAACTTCCGGCGGGCGAGGATGGTCATCAGCGGCTTGGTGAAGAAGAAGACGACGACGACGTCGAGCACCGTGGTCAGACCCAGCGTGAACGCGAAGCCCTGGACCTTGCCGACGGTCACGACGAACAGCACCGCGGCGGCGAGGAACGACACGAAGTCGGAGACCAGGATGGTGCGCCGGGCGCGCGGCCAGCCGCGTTCGACGGCGGGACGCAGCGAGCGTCCCTCGCGGATCTCGTCCCGGACGCGTTCGAAGAACACGATGAACGAGTCCGCGGTGATACCGATCGCGACGATCGCGCCGCAGACCGCCGGCAGGTTCAGCGCGAAGCCGATCGTCGGGCCGAGCAGCGACATGATCACGTAGGTGAGGGCCGCGGAGACCAGCAGCGAGGCGATGGCCACGGCCGCCAGTCCGCGGTAGTAGGCCACCAGGTAGATGACGACCAGGGCGAGACCGATCGCGCCGGCGAGCAGACCGGCGTGCAGCTGCTCACCGCCGAGCGCGGCGGTCACCGTGGTCACGCTCTGCTCCTTGAAGGAGAGCGGGAGCGCGCCGTACGACAGCATGTTGGCGAGGCTCTGGGCCTCCTCCTGGGTGAAGCTGCCGGAGATCTCCGCCTGACCGCCGGCGATGGACTGGCTGACGTACGGGCTGGAGACGACCTCGCCGTCGAGGACGATGCCGAACTGGTTCTGCGGGGAGGAGTTCTTGGCGAGCTGGCCGGTGATGTCGGCGAACTTCTTCGCTCCGCTGGAGTTGAAGTTCATCTGGACCTGCCAGCCGGCCGCGGTCTGCGTGTCGAAGACCGCCTGCGCCTTCTTGACCTCGGTGCCGTCGACGGCGGCCGGGCCGAGCAGGTACTTGTACCAGGCGCCGCTGTTCTCGCCGCAGGCCACGGTCGACTCGGCGGGCTTGGCCGTCTTCCCGGCGGTGGCCCGGTCGGCCGGCTTGGAGCAGTCCAGCTTGGCGTACTCACCCTCCAGCTTGTTGCCGGAGGAGTCGGTGCCGGCGCTCCCTGAAGGGCTGGCAGAGGGGCTGGCGGAGCCCGTCGCGCTCGGAGTCGCGTCGGCCTTGAGCCCGTCGGTGACGGCCCGGCCCTGGGCGGTCGCGGAGGCCGAGGGTGACGTGGAGGAGGACGCCTTCTCGTCCGCCGAGGCGCTGCTCGACGGCGACGGCGAGGCGCCGCCGCTGGAGGAGCCGCTCGGCGAGGCGCTCGGCGAGGCGGCGGAGCCGCTGGGCTCGCTGGCCAGGACCGGGCGGAAGTACAGCTTCGCGGTGGTGCCGACCTGCTGGCGGGCCTCTTCGGAGTTGGTGCCCTTGGGGATGTTGACGATGATGTTGCTCGCCCCCTGGGTCTGCACCTCCGCCTCGGAGACACCCAGGCCGTTGACACGGCGGTTCATGATCTCGACCGCGGTGTCCATGTTGGCCTTGTTGATCGCGGACCCCTGGTCGGCCTTCGCCTGAAGCGTGATGCTCGTACCGCCGGCAAGGTCGATGCCGAGACGCGGGGTGGTGTGCCCGGAGGCGAACATACCGCCGGTGAGCGCCACGATGGCGATCAGGATGAGGGCCAGCGAGCGCCCTGGCCTGCTCTGGGGACTCGCGCTCCGGCCCTTCTTAGGTGCTGCCACCTTCTCGTACTCCCTCTCGGGCCGCCCCTCGCCGGGTGGCGGCGGCGGCCATGACGTGGTTCGGGACCCCCTGTGAGAAGCACACGTCGTGGGACGCGCGAGCCGGAACCGCGCGCCCCCGGACGTGACTACTTCGCGTCGGAGCCGCCGTCGGTCTTCTTCGCCTCGTCGTCCGCCTTCGCCTCGTCGTCCGCCTTCGCCTCGTCGTCCGCCTTCGCCTCAGCGTCCGTCTTCGGCTCGGCATCCGTCTTCGCGTCGGCGTCCGTCTTCGCGTCGGCGTCCGTCTTCGCGTCGGCGGCGGGCTCCTCGTCCGCGTCCTTCTTGCCGAGGTCGACGGCCTGGTCGGAGGCGGCAGCGTCGGCGGGCCCGTCGGCCTCGGTGAGGGAGGAGGCGTCGTCCGGGACGATGTCGGCGTCGGACTTCAGGTCGTGCTCGATGCCGTGCACGATGCGGTTGTACTCGTCGTCGGTGAGGACGGAGCCGATGGAGTTCTTCGCGAAGAGGAGTTCGACGCCCGGACCGGCGTCAAGGAGGACCGTGTCCTCGTTGACCTCCTTGACCGTCGCGTACATGCCCCCGATCGTGCGGACGCCGGAACCGGGCTGCATCTGGTTCCGCATGTCATTGGCCTGCTGCTGCTTCTTCTTGGCCGAGCGCGTCATCAGGAACATGGCCGCGATGAGCACGATGAACGGGAGAAGGGTCAAGGTATTCACGGGACGGGTTTTCCTTCGCACGACCGCGGCGGACAGCGGCCTGGTGGCTGGGGGTGTGGACGGCGCCGCCCGAGGGCGGCATCGGCGGAGTCTAGGCGAGTCCGCGCGCATGGAACAACGCTCAGCATGGCACCTGGGTTCCTGCCCCGGCCAATGCGCTCGCCGTCACGCCCCGAACAGGTTCTGTTGTCCGTTTCCCGCAGTCGCCGGGCGGGGCGGAGTGAGGCCGAGATGCGCCCACGCGGCGGGCGTGGCGATCCGGCCGCGCGGGGTGCGGGCCAGCAGGCCCTCGCGGACCAGGAAGGGCTCGGCGACCTCCTCGACCGTCTCGCGCTCCTCCCCCACGGCGACGGCCAGGGTGGACAGGCCGACCGGGCCGCCGCCGAACAGTTTCAGCAGGGCCGTCAGGACGGCGCGGTCGAGGCGGTCGAGGCCGCGGGCGTCGACCTCGTAGACGGCGAGGGCCGCTCCGGCGATCTCGCGTGTGATGAGGCCGTCGGCCTTGACCTGCGCGTAGTCCCGGACGCGGCGCAGCAGACGGTTGGCGATGCGGGGCGTGCCGCGCGAGCGGCCGGCGATCTCGGCGGCGCCCTCGGACTCGATCTCGACGTCGAGCAGCCGGGCCGAGCGGTGCACGACGCGCTCCAGCTCGGCGGGCTCGTAGAACTCCATGTGGGCGGTGAAGCCGAAGCGGTCCCGCAGCGGGGGCGGCAGCAGGCCCGCGCGCGTGGTGGCGCCGACCAGGGTGAACGGGGGCAGTTCGAGCGGGATGGCGGTGGCGCCGGGGCCCTTGCCGACGATGACGTCGACGCGGAAGTCCTCCATCGCCATGTAGAGCATCTCCTCGGCGGGCCGGGACATGCGGTGGATCTCGTCGAGGAAGAAAACCTCGCCCTCCTGGAGGGAGGAGAGGATCGCGGCGAGGTCGCCGGCGTGCTGGATGGCGGGGCCGCTCGTGATGCGGATCGGGGCGCCCATCTCCGCCGCGATGATCATCGACAGGGTGGTCTTGCCCAGGCCGGGGGCGCCGGAGAGCAGCACATGGTCGGCGGTGGCGCCGCGCGCGCGTGCGGCCCGCAGGACGAGGTCGAGCTGCTCCCGGACCTTCTCCTGACCGATGAACTCGCCCAGGTCCTTGGGGCGCAGGGCGGCCTCGACGGCCTGGTCCTCGCCGTCGGCGACAGAGCCCACCAGCCGCTCGGGGCCGGCGAGCCCCTCGGGAGCGGGGGTGTCGGTCGTGTCGTCCCAGTTCACTGAGGTCTCCTAGCTGCGTGGCGCAGGTGATCAGCGGGCGCGGTTGAGGGTCTGGAGGGCGGCCTTCAGCAGCTGTCCGACCTGCGGGGCGCCGCCGGCCGCCTCGGCCTGCGGGGTCACGGCGGCGACCGCCTCGTCGGCCTCGCGGGTCGCGTACCCGAGGCCGATCAGGGCGGCGTGCAACTGGTCGCTCCAGCCCTGGGTGACCGGGGCGCCGACGGCCGGGGCGCCGACCGGGGCGCCGAGCCGGTCCTTCAGCTCCAGCAGCAGCTTCTGCGCGCCCTTCTTACCGATGCCGGGGACGGCGACGAGCGCCTTCTCGTCGCCCGTGGAGACCGCCCGGCGCAGCGCGTCGGGGGTGTGGACGGCCAGCATGGACTGGGCGAGGCGGGGGCCGACGCCGCTGGCGGTCTGGAGCAGCTCGAAGACCTGGCGCTCGTCGTCGTCCACGAAGCCGTACAGGGTCAGCGAGTCCTCGCGCACCACGAGGGAGGTGGCCAGCTTGGCGGGCTGTCCCATGCGGAGGGTGGAGAGGGTGTTCGGCGTGCACTGGACGGCCATGCCGACACCGCCCACCTCGACGACGGCGGTGTCGGGAGCGAGTGCGGCGACCGTGCCGCTCACGAAGGCGATCATGCCGTACGGCCTTTCGGTGCTTTGGCTGCGTGCAGGGCCACGGCCTGCTGGAGTCGGTTCTGCGCGGGAGCGCGCCAGATGTGGCAGATGGCCAGGGCGAGGGCGTCGGCCGCGTCGGCGGGCTTCGGGGGCGCATCGAGCCGCAGCAGCCGGGTGACCATGGCGCCGACCTGCGCCTTGTCGGCGCGGCCGGTGCCGGTGACGGCGGCCTTGACCTCGCTGGGGGTGTGCAGGGCGACCGGAATGCCCCGGCGGGCCGCGCAGAGCATGGCGACGGCGCTGGCCTGGGCCGTGCCCATCACGGTGCGCACGTTGTGCTGGCTGAAGACGCGCTCCACGGCGACGTACTCGGGACGGTGCTCGTCGAGCCATGCCTCGATGCCCTGCTCCACGGCGACCAGCCGGTGGGCCGGCTCCGCGTCCGCGGGGGTGCGGACGACGCCGACGCCGAGCATCGTGAGCGGGCGCCCCGCGACGCCCTCGACCACCCCGATTCCGCAGCGGGTCAGCCCCGGGTCCACCCCCAGCACGCGCACGCGCCCCTCCGTTCGATCTGCTGTTTGTGCAGGCTATCGGGTGCCACCGACAACGCCCCGCAAAGGGACGGGCCGACGGGTGTGTCCCGTCGGCCCGTGCGCCCGTGCAGTGCGTCGCGGTGTTACGCGTCGACCTTCTCCATGACCTCGTCGCTGACGTCGAAGTTGGCGAAGACGTTCTGCACGTCGTCGCTGTCCTCCAGCGCATCGATCAGCTTGAAGATCTTCTTGGCGCCCTCCTCGTCCAGCTCGACCTGCATGGTCGGGACGAAGTTGGCCTCGGCCGAGTCGTAGTCGATCCCGGCGTCCTGTAGGGCGGTGCGGACCGCGACCAGGTCGGTGGCCTCGCTGAGCACCTCGAAGGACTCGCCGAGGTCGTTGACCTCCTCGGCGCCCGCGTCCAGGACGGCACCGAGCACGTCGTCCTCGGAGAGTTCGTCCTTGGGGACGATGACGACGCCCTTGCGGTTGAACAGGTACGACACCGAGCCCGGGTCGGCCATGGAGCCGCCGTTGCGGGTCATGGCGACGCGGACGTCGGAGGCGGCGCGGTTGCGGTTGTCGGTGAGGCACTCGATGAGCACCGCGACGCCGTTGGGGCCGTAGCCCTCGTACATGATCGTCTCGTACTCGGCGCCGCCCGCCTCAAGGCCACCGCCGCGCTTGATCGCGGAGTCGATGTTCTTGTTCGGGACCGACTGCTTCTTCGCCTTCTGGACGGCGTCGTAGAGCGTCGGGTTGCCGTCGAGGTCGACACCGCCCATCCGCGCCGCGACCTCGATGTTCTTGATCAGCTTCGCGAAGAGCTTGCCGCGCTTGGCGTCGATCACGGCCTTCTTGTGCTTCGTCGTGGCCCATTTAGAGTGGCCGGACATCTGCCTGTCTCCTTCGCGTAACCCATCTCTGCAACGAACGCCAGAGATCCTACAAGGACTCCGCCGCCCGGCTCGCGTGCACCATGTCGACGAACAGGGCGTGCACGCGGTGGTCGCCGGTCAGTTCCGGGTGGAACGACGTGGCGAGCGCGTTGCCCTGTCGGACCGCGACGATGTGGCCGTCGTGCTCGGCGAGCACCTCGGCCGCCGCGCCGACGGACTCGACCCAGGGGGCCCGGATGAAGACGCCCTCTACAGGATCGCCCGCGATCCCCGCGACGGCGACCGCCGCCTCGAAGGACTCGTTCTGCCGCCCGAAGGCGTTGCGCCGCACGATCATGTCGATCCCGCCGACCGTCTCCTGACCCGAGCGCGGGTCGAGGATCTTGTCGGCGAGCATGATCATGCCGGCGCAGGTGCCGTACACGGGCATGCCGTCCCGCACGCGCGCGCGGAGCGGGTCCATCAGCCCGAAGAGGACGGCGAGCTTGGAGATGGTCGTGGACTCGCCGCCGGGCAGGACGAGCCCGTCCACCGCGGCGAGTTCCTCGGGGCGCCGCACCGGCCTGGCCACGGCGTCGGCCGCGGCCAGGGCAACGAGGTGTTCCCGTACGTCGCCCTGGAGGGCCAGGACGCCGACGACAGGAGTGCTCATGGGTTACCAGCCGCGGTTTGCGTAGCGCTCGGTCTCGGGAAGGGTGTCGCAGTTGATGCCGACCATGGCCTCGCCGAGGTTGCGGGACGCTTCCGCGATGATCTTCGGGTCGTCGTAGAAGGTGGTGGCCTTCACGATGGCGGCGGCGCGCTTGGCCGGGTCGCCGGACTTGAAGATGCCGGAGCCGACGAAGACGCCCTCGGCGCCGAGCTGGCGCATCAGAGCGGCGTCGGCCGGAGTGGCGACACCGCCGGCGGAGAACAGCACGACCGGGAGCTTGCCGAGTTCGGCGACCTCCTTGACCAGCTCGTACGGGGCGCGCAGCTCCTTGGCGGCGGCGTACAGCTCGTGGTTGTCGTACCCGCGCAGCCGGGCGATCTCGTTCTTGATCTGGCGCAGATGGCGGACGGCCTCGACGACGTTGCCGGTGCCGGCCTCGCCCTTGGAGCGGATCATCGCGGCGCCCTCGGCGATGCGGCGCAGCGCCTCGCCCAGGTTGGTGGCGCCGCACACGAACGGCGTGGTGAAGGCCCACTTGTCGGAGTGGTTGACCTCGTCGGCCGGAGTGAGGACCTCGGACTCGTCGATGTAGTCCACGCCGAGGGATTGCAGCACCTGGGCCTCGACGAAGTGGCCGATGCGGGACTTGGCCATCACGGGGATCGATACGGCGCCGATGATGCCGTCGATCATGTCCGGGTCGGACATACGGGCCACGCCGCCGTCCTTGCGGATGTCGGCCGGGACCCGTTCCAGGGCCATGACGGCGACGGCGCCCGCGTCCTCGGCGATCTTCGCCTGCTCCGGCGTGACGACGTCCATGATCACGCCGCCCTTGAGCTGTTCGGCCATGCCGCGCTTCACGCGGGCGGTGCCGGTCTCGGGGGCCTGGTTTTCCGGAAGCGTGCTGGACACGGGTGACCTCACTCGATGGAAGAAGGTTTCTGCCGCACTGAGAAAACGTGAATGGACCAGTCCACAGCAAGGGCCAATGGCAAGTCGGTGGATCCTTTTGCCCGCCGGGCCGCCCGCTGGTGCGGCTCGGCCAAGCAGGTCCGGCGAAGCCCGTTACGGTGCGACAGCGCCCTGAAGGGGCCCGGGGCTGTATCGATATGCGGCTCCGCCTCGGTGGGGTCCCCCCTGTTCGAGCGGAGCCGAGAGCTCGGGGGAGCGACCGGCCACGATGGTGCCGCAGACTACCGACGGCACAGCGCGGCAATTCCGGCGGAGCGCTCAGGCGGACCGGTCCACGAGGGCCGCGGGCGGCTCGTCGTCCATCTCGAAGGCCAGCGGGAAGGGCGCGTGACCGGCCAGCCGGAACCAGCGGACCTTGCGGTGCTCGCGCAGCCTGCGGGCCGCCCCCACGGCGTCGTTGTGGAAACGGCGGGCCATCGGCACCCTGCGCACCGCCTCTGTCAGCTCGTGGGCGGCCGACTCGCCGCCGGGTGCCCCGCGGACCTCCTCGACCTGCTGGGGCTCCGCGAAGACGGCGCGCAACGCCTGGCTCAGCTCGCTCTCGGCGACCTCCCGCTGCTCCTCCTCGGCCTGTCTGGCGGCGTGCGCGGCCTCGTACAGCACCATCGAGGCGGCCGGGTCCAGCACTCCGGAGGTCGCCAACTCCTGGGCCACCGAGGCCCGGCGCAGCAGCTGGGCGTCGAGGGCGGCGCGGGTCGCGTCGATCCGGGAGTGCAGCCGGTCGAGGCGGCCGGCCGTCCAGCTCAGGTAGAGGCCGACGGCGACCAGAACGACGAGGATCCAGATGAGGGTTGCGGTCACGGCGGGCAAGGCTACCGGGGCGCTCCGCTGGGTCGGGCGGGGCCGGGGTTGGGGTAGGTTGCCCGGGCTGAAGGCAGCGTCACCGGGGGCTGCCGCCCCCGGACCCCCGCTTCGGCCCAAGCGGCCTCGTCCTCAAACGCCGGACGGGCTGAATATGGTCAGCGCCTCTCGAACCGCCGGGCCAAGCCACGGTCCCGAGCCCAGACCCGGACGAACCAGCCACCCCGCCCACACCCCAACCGGCAGGCTCAGTCACGGTCCCGGACGAGGCCGAAGCGGGCGCGCAGGTCCGAAACCCGTTCGTCTGCTGCCACCGCTGCCGTGCCCGTCGTCCCGTCGTAGAGGTGGACAAGATGTCCGCCCCGACGGTGGACCAGTCAAAACGGCGCACATGAGCACTGCCACGGCCGCGCGGTTCACTGCGGCGCACCGGTCGGCAAGCGCGGACCCCCACTTCGGTCCGAGTGGCCTCGTCCGCAGACGCCGGACAGGCTGACCACGGCCACCGACTCGCGAACCGCCAGGCTCAGTCACAGCCCCGAGTCGAGCCGACGCGGGCGCGCCGCCGCGACACCACGCCCACCGTCGCCTCGCGATCCGCCCGGATCAATCCCGGTCCCGGGCCAGGCCGAAGCGGGCGCGTAGGCCCGAAGCGCGTTCGTCCGTCGCCACCGCTGCCGTGCCCGTCGTCACCGTCTCGTAGACGGACAGAATGTCCGCCCCGACCGTGGACCAGTCAAAACGGCGCACATGAGCGCTGCCACGGTCACGCAGTTCGCTGCGGCGCACCGGGTCGGCGAGCAGGCGGACCGCCGCGGCGGCGAGCGCGTCGGCGTCCTCGTTGGCGAACAGTTCCCCGGCCGCTCCCTGGTCCAGTACCTGGGCGAAGGCGTCCAGGTCGGAGGCGAGGACGGGGGCGCCCGCCGACATCGCCTCGACCAGGATGATGCCGAAGCTCTCACCGCCGGTGTTGGGCGCCACATACAGGTCGATGCTGCGCAGGAAACGCGCCTTGTCCGCGTCGCTGATCATGCCGAGGAACTCGACCCGGGAGCGCAGCTCGGCGGGGAGCGTCTCGACGGCCTCCTCCTCGTCGCCGCGGCCGGCCACCAGCAGCCGGGTCCCCGGTCGCGCGGCGAGGATCTTCGGCAGGGCTTTCATCAGCACCGGCAGGCCCTTACGCGGCTCGTCGATGCGGCCGACGAAGCCGATCGTGTCCCCCTGCCACTCGGGCTTCGGCTCGGCGTGGGCGAAGAAGTCGACGTCGACGCCGTTGGGGATCACCACCGCGTCCCCGCCCAGGTGCTCGACCAGCGTGCGCCGGGCGTACTCGCTCACCGCGATGCGCGCGCTGATCTTCTCCAGCGCGGCCTGCAAAATCGAGTACGCGGCGATCATCGCGCGTGAGCGGGGGTTGGAGGTGTGGAAGGTGGCCACGATGGGGCCCTGTGCCGCCCAGCAGGTCAGCAGGCCCAGCGACGGCGACGTCGGCTCGTGGATGTGCACCACGTCGAAGGCGCCGTCGTGCAGCCACCGGCGTACTCGGGCGGCCGAGAGGAAACCGAAGTTCAGGCGGGCCACCGAGCCGTTGTAGGGCACGGGCACCGCGCGGCCGGCCGAGACGACGTAGGGCGGCAGCGGGGTGTCGTCGTCGGCGGGCGCGAGGACGGAGACCTGGTGGCCGAGGCCGATGAAGTACTCGGCCAGGTCCCGGATGTGGAACTGGACGCCGCCCGGCACGTCCCAGGAGTACGGGCAGACGATGCCGATCCTCACGAGGTTCCCTCCGGCGGGTCCAGATCAGCGAGCCACAGGCGCTGCAGCATGTGCCAGTCCTCCGGATGCTCGGCGATCCCCGAGGCGAAGGCGTCGGCCAGCGCCTGTGTCATGACAGACGTCTTTTCGGCCCGCGTACCTGTCTCGGGTACCTCGATGGGGGGATGGATTTGGCCTTGCATGACCGGGGAGTCGTCGTACCAGAGCGTCACGGGCAGGAGCAGCGCGCCCGTCTGCTGGGCGAGCAGGGCCGGGCCCGCGGGCATCCGCGCCTGCTCGCCGAAGAAGCCGACCCGCACACCGGAGGCGGACAGGTCGCGGTCGGCGACCAGGCAGACCAGGCCGCCGTCGCGCAGCCGCCGGGCCAGGGTGCCGAACGCGGAGCCGCCGTTGTGCGGCAGGACCTCCATGCCGAGCCCCTCGCGGTAGGCGACGAAACGGTCGTAGAGCGTCTCCGGCTTCAGGCGTTCGGCGACGGTGGTGAAGGAGGTGCGCAGTTCGGTGGTGACCCAGGCGCCCGCGAGGTCCCAGTTGGCCAGGTGCGGCAGGGCGAGGACGACGCCCCGGCCGGAGGCCAGGCCGTCGGTCAGGTGGTGGACGCCCTTGGGCTCGAAGCCGGTCCTGATCCGCTCGGGGCTCCAGGCGGGCAGCCGGAAGGACTCCATCCAGTAGCGCAGGTACGAGCGCATGCCCGCCCGCGAGAGTTCGGCGAGGCGCTCCGGGGTCGCGTCGGGCACCACGCGCGCGTAGTTGCTCTCCAGCCGCCGTACGCCCTTGCCGCGCCGCTTCCAGGCGAGGTCGGCGATGGTGCGGCCGAGCCGCACGGCGACCGGCTCGGGGAGCGTCTTCACGGCGCTCCAGCCGATTCCGTACAGGGCGTCGGTCAGGCGCTCACGGGCGCTCACTTGGCCGCCTCGCTCCCCTGGGACTCGTTGCGGTGGCCCGCCGCCGCCTCCGCCTCGGCGGACTCCCGGCGGACCGTGACAACGCGCTGGACCAGGGTGACCAGGCTGCCGACGGCGACGATCCACAGGGCGATCGGCAACAGCCACTGGATGCCCGGCACGCCGAACTTGTGGAAGCCCGCGAGGCCCGCCGCGACCAGCGAGATCACCAGCCGTTCGGCACGCTCGACGAGGCCGTTGACGGCCACCGGCAGGCCGATCGACTCGCCGCGCGCCTTGGTGTAGGACACCACCTGGCCGCTGGCCAGGCAGAAGATGGACACGGCACACAGCCCATTGTTGTCCCCGTTGCCCGCGTACCACAGGGCGAATCCGCCGAAGACCGCGCCGTCGGCCACCCGGTCCAGGGTGGAGTCCAGGAAGGCGCCCCAACGGCTGGAGCGGCCCAACTGGCGGGCCATGTTGCCGTCGACCAGGTCGGAGAAGACGAAGAGCGTGATCACGACCGTGCCCCAGAAGAACTCGCCCCGGGGGTAGAAGACCAGTGCGCCCGCGGCCACTCCGGCCGTGCCGATGAGCGTCACCGTGTCGGGACTGACGCCCCGGCGGATGAGAAACGCGGCGAACGGTGTGAGGACACGCGTGAAGAAAGCACGCGCGTACTTGTTCAGCATGGACTTCCCGACGGTCGGTGTCGCCGCGCGGCCCCTGGTGGCTGCCGGCTGGCCCATCGTAGCCACGCGCGCGCGTGCGCAACGTCCGGGCACCCGGACCCGCGGAGATCGGGTGGACGGGGCGCAACCCACGGCGGGCGTCGCGATCACGTCGCTTGTATGGACGCACCGTGACGGGAGTGGAAAGCTCGAATAACCGCGGGCGTCGCCGGAGCCGCCACTGCTGGGGGCACCCCCGGACGCAGTCCGAGGGAGGATGCCGGGACCCCGCGCCCACTGTGACCTCACCGTGCACGGGAGGCTAGGCCATGGGCGACAAGGCGAACACACACCCTGGGGCCGCCGGCAGGGCTACGGCGGCCGACCACCCCGCGTCCGTACGGAATGTGGTGCTGGTCGGCCACTCCGGATCGGGCAAGACCACCTTGGTGGAGGCTCTCGCGCTGACCGCGGGAGCGGTGAACCGGGCGGGCCGTGTGGAGGACGGCGGCACCGTCTCCGACTACGACGAGATCGAGCACCGGCAGCAGCGCTCCGTACAGCTCTCGCTGGTGCCCGTCGAATGGGACGGTTTCAAGATCAACCTCTTGGACACCCCCGGGTACGCCGACTTCGTCGGAGAGCTGCGGGCCGGTCTGCGTGCCGCGGACGCGGCCCTCTTCGTGGTGTCGGCCTCGGACGGCGTGGACGGCTCGACCCGGATGGTGTGGGAGGAGTGCGCGGCCGTCGGCATGCCGCGGGCCATCGTCATCACCCATGTGGAGGCGGCCCGCGCGGACTTCGAGGAGATGACGCGCGTGTGCGCGGCGGCGTTCGGCGGAGACGACCCGGATGCCGTGCTCCCGCTGTATCTGCCGCTGCACGGGCCGCGGGCCGCCGACGGGCACGCGCCCGTGACCGGGCTGATCGGACTGCTGTCACGGCAGCTGTTCGACTACTCGTCCGGGGAGCGCGAGGAGTCCCAACCGGGCCCCGACCTGCTCCCGCAGATCGAGGACGCCCGCAACCGGCTGATCGAGGGGATCATCTCCGAGAGCGAGGACGAGACCCTGATGGACCGCTATCTCGGCGGTGAGCAGGTCGACGTCAAGACGCTGATCGAGGACCTGGAGCGGGCCGTGGCGCGCGGGGCGTTCTTCCCGGTGCTGGCCGCCGCGCCCGCCGCCGAGGGGGCCCGCCAGGGGCTCGGCACGGTCGAGCTGCTGGATCTGGTCACGCGCGGCTTCCCGACCCCGCCGGAGCACACGGTGCCGGAGGTCACCACGATCGACGGCAGACCGCGCGTGCTGCAGCCGTGCGATCCCGACGGGCCGCTGGTCGCCGAGGTCGTGAAGACCTCCTCCGACCCCTATGTCGGCCGGGTCTCCCTGGTCCGCATCTTCTCCGGCACGCTGCGCCCCGAGGAGACGGTGCATGTCTCCGGGCACGGTCTTGCCGACCGCGGTCACGAGGACCACGACGTCGACGAGCGGATCGGCGCCCTGTCCACCCCGTTCGGCAAGCAGCAGCGGCCGGTGACGCACGCCGTCGCCGGCGATCTGGCGTGCGTGGCGAAGCTGGGCCGGGCCGAGACCGGGGACACGCTCTCGGCCAAGGACGACCCGCTGCTCATGGAGCCGTGGCAGATGCCCGACCCGCTGCTGCCGCTCGCGATCCAGGCGCACAGCAAGCCGGACGAGGACAAGCTCTCCCAGGGCCTGGGCAGGCTGGTCGCCGAGGACCCGACGATGCGCCTGGAGCAGAACCAGGACACGCACCAGGTGGTGCTGTGGTGTCTGGGCGAGGCGCACGCGGACGTCGCCCTGGAGCGGCTGCGCAGCCGGTACGGCGTCCAGGTCGACGTGGTGCCGCACAAGGTGTCCCTCCGGGAGACGTTCGCGGTCCGGGCCGCCGGGCGCGGGCGTCATGTGAAACAGTCCGGCGGGCACGGGCAGTACGCCATCTGCGAGATCGAGGTCGAGCCGCTGCCGGGCGGCTCGGGCATCGAGTTCGTGGACAAGGTGGTCGGCGGTGCCGTGCCGCGGCAGTTCATCCCGTCGGTGGAGAAGGGCGTAAGGGCCCAGGCCGCCAAGGGAGTTGCCGCCGGGTATCCGCTCGTCGACGTGCGGATCACGCTGCTGGACGGCAAGGCGCACTCGGTGGACTCCTCCGACGCCGCCTTCCAGACGGCGGCCGCGCTGGCGCTGCGGGAGGCCGCGGCGGACGCGACGATCCATCTGCTGGAGCCGGTGGCCGAGGTGAGCATCCTGGTCGGCGACGACTATGTGGGCGCCGTGATGAGCGACCTGTCGGGGCGGCGCGGGCGGGTGCTGGGCACCGAACAGGTGGGCACGGGCCGGACGCTCGTGCGGGCCGAGGTGCCCGAGTTCGAGATCGGCCGGTACGCGGTCGACCTGCGCTCCCTCTCGCACGGCACGGCCCGCTTCGGCCGCGCGTACGCCCGGCACGAGCCGATGCCGGTCCAGATCGCCGAGAAGATCCGCGCGCAGGTGAAGGAAGCCTCGTAGACGGCCTGTTCAGGAGCTCGCGGCCGGCCCGAACGGAGCGGTTGCTTCCGTGCGGGCGGTCGCGAGCGCTCCCGGAGGCGAACGAACCATGAGAGCAGCTTTGGCCGTCCGGAGACGGATGTCGGTGGCTGCGGATACGCTGATCACCTGATCACGTTGTGCCGCATCGGCACGACGACCTGTTCAACAGGTGTGCGGAGCAAGGAAGTCGGGAAGGCCGCAGGAGCGACACCGGCGGCGATCGGGGGCGGGCATGTCGATTGGAACCGAGTGGGACGGGCCACAGGTACCCATCGCAGGGGACGGAAGTCAGGCGGCGACCTTGGCGCTGGCCTCGGCCGCCTACCGGGACAGCGCGTTGGAGGAGATCAAGAAGGCCGACAACGACTGGCATCAGTCCGCCGTCAAGTCCGGCCGGGTGGCCCTGTTCAAGCCGAACCTGGGCGAGGCGTTCTCACGGGCCGTGGTCGACCGCATGCTCGGCTCCGGGCGCAAGCCGCTGATCCAGTCCTTCGGTTCCGAGCCGCAGGTCGTCGTGGAGCACTGCCTGGCGGCCAACAACATCCGCCGCACCCGTGACAACCAGCTCAGTACCGTGATGGTGCTGTGCGGCCTGCTGGTGCTGCCCGGGCTGCTGCTGTGGCTGCTCGTCTTCCAGCTGCGTACGTACATGGCCAAGCGCGACGCCAAGCGTGCCGGGGCGCTCGCCACAGCCCTGCTCGTCGCGGTGGGCGCGATCGCCCTGATCTTCCTGATCCGGATGCCGTTCACCGGGTTCTGGGCCTGGTACGCACGCGCGTCGGTCGTCCTGCCGGTGTTCGGCTGGTTCTGGGCCCGGCGGATCTGCGAGCGCGCGGCGAAGGACCTGCGGGCCCGGTGGGACGGCCTGCTCTCCGGCACCAGCATCGGCGCCAAGGTCCCCGAGGCCGTGCCGAGCAGCCCGGGCGAGACGGCCGCGGAGCAGCTGCGCCAGTCCCTGGCCCGGCTCAGCGCCGAGCAGCAGTCCAACTCGGTGTTCTACGCCGGGCCCAAGGGCATACTCGGCATGGGCACGCGCTGGGGCAGCTGGCAGCTCGCCGAGGACCTGCTGCCCGCCGACCCCACCCGGGAGATCCACCCGTTCCGCAGCTGGGACGTCATCCGCGCGATCCACGACCAGTTGGCGATGCTGGAGCGCGGCCCGCTGAACACCGGTGGCTTCCCCAAACCGTCCATACGCCACTGGATCGTCACGCCGATCGGGGAGAACGCGAAGGCGGTGTCCCGTCCGGACGGTGCGGATGTCGAGGCGTTCCAGGTCAAGCCGCACGCGATACAGGAGATCTGCAACAAGCAGCAGTTCGGCAGCGGCAACCGGCACTACCTGGGCGTGCAATGGACGCTGTGGGACGGGCAGTTGATCATCAACATGCTGATCACGGTCACCGTGCTGCACCAGACGCTGCGCATCGAGGTGACGGGGCACGCGCTGGGGCCGGTGCACGGGCTGTTCACCTCGAAGCCGTCGGCGCCGACGAAGCAGGTCACCAAGTCCTTCAAGCCGTGGGAGACCCGGTCGATCAAGCTGCCGCTGGTCGGCACCGACGAGGTGGTGCGGCTCGCGGCGCGGGCGCCGCTCACCTGGTATCCGCCGCTGCTGAACTGGCTGGGCGGCTCGCTGGGCCTGCCCGAGCCGTTCGGCCTGCGGCACGTGTGGACGGACAAGCCGTGGCGGCACCGGTTCATGGCCGACGACGCGCTGCGTGCCGCCGCGCCGGTACTGCGGGTGGTGCACACCGCGGCGATCCGGGTGCTGAAGGAGCACGGCGTGGACACGGACAAGTTCGGCGCCCGTTCTTCGTTCCTCAGCTCGAACGTGCAGGACCCGTCGCCGCGGAAGGCCGATCTGTACGACGCGTAGCACCCGCGGGCCGGCGTCTCACGGCGTCGGCCACGCCTGCGCCAGCATCGTGCGCGTATCCGCCAGCAGCTGCGGCAGCACCCTGGTGTGACCGACCACCGGCATGAAGTTCGTGTCGCCGCCCCAGCGGGGCACGATGTGCTGGTGGAGGTGGGCGGCGATACCGGCGCCCGCGACGGTGCCCTGGTTCATGCCGATGTTGAAGCCCTGGGCGCCGGACGCGGTGCGCAGTGCCGTCATCGCCTGCTTGGTCAGCTCGGCCAGCTCCGTGGTCTCCGGCCCGGTCAGATCGGTGTAGTCGGCGACATGCCGGTAGGGCACGGTCATCAAGTGGCCGCCGTTGTACGGGTACAGGTTGAGCACCGCGTACACATGCTCGCCGCGCCGGACGATCAGTCCGTCCTCGTCGGACTTGGCCGGGATCGAGCAGAAGGGGCAGCCGTCGTCGGCCCCCGGACCGGTCGGCTTGTTCTCGCCCTGGATGTAGGCCATCCGGTGGGGCGTCCACAGGCGCTGGAACGCGTCCTGCGTCCCCACTCCGATCTGCTGCTCCGGCTCACTCGTCATGCTACGCAGCATATGGCTTCGCCCGTTCGCGGCGTGTCGTCGGGGTTGCGGCAACCGGCTCCCGGGCGAAGCTGGGCCGGTGTACGACGACAGTCCCCCAGATCGCTGGGAACGCCGCGCGGAGCTGCCGCTCGCCGTGACGTCGCTGGTCTTCCTCGCCGCGTACGCGGTCCTGGTGCTGGGGCCCGGCGTCGGCGCCGGGTGGCGGGCCCTGTGCCAGGCCGCGCTCTTCGCGGCCTGGGCACTGTTCGCCGTGGACTACGCGGTGCGGTGGCGGTTGAGCGGTCAGCGGCTGCGCTTCGCACGGACGCACTGGCTGGACACGCTGGTGCTGCTCCTGCCGTTGCTGCGCCCGCTGCGCGTGGTCCGCCTCTACGAGGCCCTGCAGCACCGGCACGGCCGGCCCCGGCTGGCGCTGCACGCGCGTGTGATCGTGTACGCGGGTCTGTCCGCCGTACTCCTCGGCTTCTCCGGCGCGCTCGCCGTCTACCAGCAGGAGCGTGGGGCGCCCGACGCGACCATGCGGACGTTCGGGGACGCCCTGTGGTGGACCTGCTCGACGCTGAGCACCGTGGGCTACGGGGACATCGTCCCGGTGACCCGGCTCGGCCGGACGATCGCGGTGGGCATGATGGCCGGCGGTCTCGCCCTGCTCGGCGCGGTCACCGGGTCGTTCTCGTCGTGGATGCTTCAGGTCTTCTCGCGCGAGGACGACGCGCGGCCCCCGAGGAGCTGAACCTCCTCGGGGGCCGCCGCATGGGCCGGCTCAGACCTGTGCCCGCTCCTCCACGACCTTCACGATCTTGGCGATGGCCTCGTCGAACGGGATGCCGTTCTCCTGCGAGCCGTCGCGGTAGCGGAACGACACCGTGTCCGCGTTCATGTCGTCGTCACCAACGATGATCATGAACGGAACCTTCTGCTTCTGCGCCGTCCGGATCTTCTTCTGCATACGGTCCGAGGAGGAGTCCACCTCGACGCGCAGCCCCTTCCTCCGGGCCGCGGCAGCGAACTTCTCCAGGTACCCGACGTGCGCGTCCCCGACCGGGATGCCCACCGCCTGCACCGGCGCCAGCCAGGCCGGGAAGGCGCCCGCGTAGTGTTCGAGGAGCACCGCGAAGAAGCGCTCGATGGAGCCGAAGAGCGCGCGGTGGATCATGACCGGGCGCTGCTTGGAGCCGTCGGCGGACGTGTACTCCAGGTCGAAGCGCTCCGGCAGGTTGAAGTCGAGCTGAATGGTCGACATCTGCCAGGTGCGGCCGATCGCGTCCTTGGCCTGGACGGAGATCTTCGGGCCGTAGAAGGCGGCGCCGCCCGGGTCCGGCACGAGCGGCAGGCCCTGCTTCTCGGCGACCTGGCGCAGTGTCTCGGTCGCCTCCTCCCAAGCCTCGTCGGAGCCGACGAACTTCTCCGGGTCCTTGGTGGACAGCTCCAGGTAGAAGTCGGTCAGACCGTAGTCGCGCAGCAGACGCAGCACGAAGGTGAGCGTCTTGTCCAGTTCCTCGGACATCTGCTCGCGAGTGCAGTAGATGTGCGCATCGTCCTGGGTGAAGCCGCGGGCCCGGGTCAGGCCGTGCACGACGCCGGACTTCTCGTACCGGTACACGGTCCCGAACTCGAAGAGCCGCAGCGGCAGTTCGCGGTAGGAACGGCCGCGCGCGTCGAAGATCAGGTTGTGCATCGGGCAGTTCATGGGCTTGAGGTAGTAGTCCACGCCCTCGTCGAGCTGCATGGGCGGGTACATGCCCTCGGCGTACCAGTCCAGGTGGCCCGAGGTCTCGAAGAGCTTCCCCTTGGTGGCGTGCGGGGTGTAGACGAACTCGTAGCCCTCCTCCTCGTGGCGGCGCCGCGAGTAGTCCTCCATCACCCGGCGGACGATGCCGCCCTTGGGGTGGAAGACGGCGAGGCCGGAGCCGATCTGCTCGGGGATGGAGAACAGGTCGAGTTCGCTGCCCAGCTTGCGGTGGTCGCGCTTCTCGGCCTCGGCGAGGAAGTCGAGGTACGCCTTCAGCTCGTCCTTGGACGGCCACGCGGTGCCGTAGATGCGCTGGAGCATGGGGTTCTTCTCGCTGCCGCGCCAGTAGGCGGCCGCGTTGCGCATCAACTTGAACGCCGGGATGTTCCGGGTGGAGGGCAGGTGGGGACCGCGGCAGAGGTCCTTCCAGCACAGCTCGCCGGTCTTGGCGTCCAGGTTGTCGTAGATCGTCAGCTGGCCGGCGCCGACCTCGACGTCCGCGCCGTCGTCGGCGGAAGCGGACCCCTTGAGGCCGATCAGCTCCAGCTTGTACGGCTCGGCGGCCAGCTCCTCGCGGGCGGCCTCGTCGGTCACGGCACGGCGGGAGAACCGCTGGCCCCGCTTCTGGATCTCCTGCATCTTCTTCTCGATGGCCTTGAGATCCTCGGGCGTGAACGGCTTCTCGACATCGAAGTCGTAGTAGAAGCCGTCCCTGACGGGCGGGCCGATGCCCAGCTTGGCCTCCGGGAACAGCTCCTGCACGGCCTGCGCCATCACGTGCGCGGTGGAGTGGCGCAGGATGTTCAGACCGTCCTCGGAGGAGATCTCGACGCCCTCGACGGTCTCGCCGTCCTCGACCTCGTAGGCGAGGTCCTTCAGCTCTCCGGCCACCCGGGCGGCGATGATCGAGCGTTCGCCGGCGAAGAGCTCGGCGGCCGTAGTGCCCGTCGTCACCGTGCGCTCTTCCCGCTCGGATTCGCGTTGGACGATCACACGGACGTCTGACACCGGTCTCTCCTGACTGCTGGTGGATGCGGGCGCCGTACCAGGAGCGCGCGCAATAGGGGATCGTACCGACCGGGGCCCGCCGACGGCGAAACGGTGGCCCTGTGTGAGGGGCCGCCCCCGGTCAGTCGCAGTCGTCCCCGCTGCACGCCTCCTCGAAGAAGTCGAGGTTCTCCTGTAGGGACTTCATCAGACGGTCCCGCTCGGCGTCGTCCACCTGCACCGGTACCACCCCCAGGGCGCCGGTGAGCCGGCGGAACCCGCCCCGGCTCTCCAGCCGGCCGTGCACCCGCACCGGCAGCCCGACGAGGTGCGCGTGCCCAGCGATGCGGTAGTCCTCCTCGTCCAGGGTGACGCGGACATGCGGCACCTCGGCGCCGGCGATCACCCGCAGCCGTACGGTGCCCGCGCCGCGCGGGCCGGAACGCCGCATGCGGACCACGGTGCCGGTGACCCGGACCGGGACGGAGGGTTCGTCGCGCAGATAGCGGGCGCCGGCCTCGCGCAGCACGGGCAGATCGCCGGGCGAGAACTCGACGGGCTCGGCGGCGCTCGCGCAGTCCTCGGGGACCGCGGCGGCGGGCGCCCACGCGACGGCGATCCGGGCGCCCTCGGTGCCGCGGACGAGGGCCACCAGCGCCTCGGTCAGCTCGCGGCTGACGCCGGCCTCGACGGCCGCGTCGAAGGCGTCCATGCCGCCGGTGGCGCGCTGGTAGTCGATCGCCTCGCGCGTGGCGTGCAGGGCCTGGTGCAGGCGCACGGACAGGGCGCGTTCGGTGCCCACCGGGACGAAGGCGGTGAGGTGGCCGTGCGCGGCCGGTCCGACCAGGACGTCCGCCAGCGTCGCGGCGGCCGACCGACGGTGCCGGGCGCCGTAGTAGCCCGCGCGCCCGCGGCCGGCGAGCGCACCCGCGAGCAGCATCTGCCGGGCGGCGGCGCGCAGTTGTTCCTCGACCGCCCAGGGCGCCGCGCCCGCCGGGCCGCTCGGCACGTCCCGCCACCAGTGGATCTCGTCGCTGGGCACGGCGAGCCCGACGAGCACCTCGCGCGCGGAAGGCGTACCGCTGCGGGACAGCGCGACGAGGGCTTCGGCGAGCAGGTCGTCGCTGTCGGGGAAGGCCCGGCTCTCGGGCACGAGCAGGCTGGTCCCGCCGCCGCCCGGCCCCGGTGGGGTCCAGCGGCCGTACCGTCCGGCGGCGCCGCCGCGGCGCTGCCAGCCGTGCCGGTGCAGCAGGGCGCCGAGCACCGCAGGGTCGACGGTGGCCGGGTCCAGCCCGGCGGGCTCGACCCCGTGGTTCCCCCGGGCGTCGTCGGGGTGCGGCCTGACCTCCCGCAGGGGCTCGTCGGTCGGACGGTGCCTCACGGTCTGCCTCCCGTCCCGACCCGCGTCATGATCTCGCACAGCACCCGGTCGTCGAAGATCCGCGCCGTGGGTATGCGCACGGTGGTCCGGTGCCGGCCGGTGACCGGGTGACCGGCCAGGTTCACCCAGTAGCAGCAGTGCCGCAGGTCGAGCCGGTCGTGGCTGGCACGCAGCCAGTCGTCCTGGGAGCGCGGGACGAGCATCACGACCAGGATCTTGTGCACCGAGACGGGGGTGCGAGCGAGCTTGCGCAGGTGGTCGTTGTCGAGGGTGAAGGAGAAGAAGCGGCCCGGGGGGTTGGGCGCGATCTGGTAGGTGCACTTGAGCTGCACCTTGATGGTCACCTCGTCGTCGACGGTGTGTCCGGGGGCGCTGTGGCTGACGTGCCAGTCGATGCCGTTGTCCGGGAACGGCTGGGACAGCGAGCAGCCCGCGGCGGCGGCGACCGCGTGCAGGTAACCGACCTGCAATGTCTCCATGCAGGCGGTGGTGGCGAGTGTGCCGCGATGGGGGCCCGTGCGTTCGGGCAGCAGCCCGCCCCGCTCGGGCTGCGCTATCGCCATGACCAACAGCCTTCCAAGCCAGATGTTTTCCCGGGACGGGCCGCTGAACTGCAAAGACCCGTACTCCTGTTGTGTCCTTGCGGCGTACGGCGCAAACAGCCCGGGTATCACCAAACAGGCAGAAGACGGGTCGTCATCTGCCGTGGGTGAACGAGGAGTTGTGTGGGCATGACGTGCTGGTACGAGGGACCCCTTGCCGCCTTCGACACGGAGACCACGGGCGTGGATGTCGAGACCGACCGGATCGTGTCGGCCGCCGTCCTCGTCCAGGACGCGCCGGGCACCCGACCCCGGGTGACCCGCTGGCTGGTGAACCCGGGTGTGCCGGTGCCGCGGGCGGCGACGGCGGTGCACGGGCTGACGGAGGAACACCTGCAGCGCAACGGCCGCTGGCCGGCGCCGGTGATGTTCGAGATAGCCGAGGAGTTGGCGGGGCACGCGGCGCTGGGCCGGCCGCTCGTGGTGATGAACGCGCCGTTCGACCTGACGTTGCTGGACCGGGAGTTGCGCCGCCATCGGGCCTCGTCGCTGGGCCCCTGGTTCGAGTCGGCGCCGCTGCTGGTCCTGGATCCGCGAGTGCTGGACAAGCATCTGGACCGCTATCGCAAGGGCCGCCGGACGCTGACCGATCTGTGCGCGCACTACGGCGTGCCGCTGGAGGGCGCGCACGACGCCGCCGCGGACGCGCTGGCCGCGCTGGGCGTCGTACGGGCGCTCGGGCGGCGCTTCGCGACCCGCTTGGATCGCCTGTCCCCCGCCGAGTTGCACACGCTGCAGACGACCTGGCACGCGGCGCAGGCCCGCGGTCTTCAGGCGTGGTTCGCGCGCAGCGGCTCGAACGAGGCGGTGAGCACGGACTGGCCGCTGCGTCCGGAACTCCCGGCGGCGGCCTGAAGAACGACGACGGCGGCCCGTCTGCTCAGTCGCAGACGGGCCGCCGGTCCGGGTGGGCGATACTGGGTTCGAACCAGTGACCTCTTCGGTGTGAACGAAGCGCTCTCCCACTGAGCTAATCGCCCGGG
>NZ_JBSGBN010000073.1:0-48768 GCF_053601275.1 Streptomyces sp. NPDC004752
GCCCGTGAGGCTTGCCCGAGCCGTGTGCGGCGATAAGTCGCATGCACGGTTCCGAGGGGGCGGCGGCGCAGCAATGCGCCGTCGCTACCCGACCGAGGGGGAAACTCCCCTCGGCTACTCGGCATTTCATCGTGTCTGCGAACTCGTTGTTTTCATGAGCCGACGGCTCACGCGCGAACCCACCATGAACTGGCGCGACACCTGAACCTGGAGCCAAACACCCCAGCCGGGACAGAACACTCTTCTATTCGGCGGTCAGGAACTCGTCGACGGGCAAGGGGCGATTCACGATGCGGGTGTCACCGACATTGCCGTGGAAGACGATGTCAACGGCGCCCGCGCTTTCGTGGCCGCCCAGCAGCCAGGGCAGCCCGAGCGAGGTGAGGCCGACCGACACCCGCTTCGGGTTGGCGACGACCGGGGCGCCCTCGACGTACAGCTTGGTGTAACGGCCGTCGTTGACCACCGCAAGGTGCCACCACTTGAGCTCCACCAAGCCGTGACCCCAGTTGGTCGTCGGATAGGTGGTGTTCAGCGGGTAGTGGTTGAACTGCGGCTCGCGGCCATTGTTCGAGATGGCGAACTGGACCACGGGCTCGTTCGGGTCGGTGTTCCTGCCGTGCTTGCCGGCGGCCCCGGCGGAACCCCGACGGCTGAGTATCGCCGCCCAGCCGTTGTTGCCGGCGTCCCAGTCCAGCGGCATCATCACGAATGTCTCGATGGTGTACCCGGACCTGAACGTCTCGGTGTTCAGCGGAGCCTTCGGCCCTGTGGTCAAGTACGTGCCGTGCAGCGGGTTCCTGCCACCGGCGAACTTCAGGCTGGCGTGCCCGGGCTGGTCAGGGTGGTGGTCGGCGGACCAGGTCAGCGCGTCGGCGGCCGTGCCCGGCACGGTCACCGCCGTCAGATCGTTGCCCTTGCCGGACAGGTCGCGGATGGTCTGGCCCGCGCTGAGCGCGGTGCCGGGCGCGCCCTGCCCGTCGAAGCGCCAGTACGCCAGCGTGCCCTTCACCAGTTCCTTGCCGGCCGGCCGGGCGGGCCGGACCGGAACCGGGATGAAGCCGGAGAACCGCTTCTCGAAGTCGACCGCGATCGAGAAGTCGTCGACCGGGCCGGTGATCCGGGCGTGCTCGGCGGCCAACTCGTTGCGGGACTCCGGGTCCTGGGCCAGGATCCACGGGTTGATCGTCTCGACGTCGATAGTGTTGCGGGCCAGGTCGAAGTGGTACAGCCGGATCATGCCGCCACCGCCGAAGTAGCGGTTCTGGTAGTTCGTGATGTGCATGTGCACGTCGTTGCCGGCGGCGTTCTTCTTGGTAGTGCGTCCGGACGGCCAGTAGTGGCCGTTGATGGTCAGGAAGACCTGGTCGTTCTCCTTGATCAATTTGTCCCAGATCGTCTCGCCGTATCCGGAGAGCGCGGCATTGTTCTCCGGGTCGCCGGACTCGTACGGGAAAACGTTGTCATCGTAGTCCGAGTAGACGATGTCGTGCGCCGTGAGGATCACCGGCATCTTGGGGTGGGCCTTGATGACGTCGTTGGCCCACGCGAAACCCTGGTCGGTGGTCCGCCAGTCCAGGGCCAGCACCAGCCAAGAGCGGCCGGCAGCCTGGAAGATGTGCGCGGTGTTGTAGCCCGTCGCGTCCGACCCGGCGAACGTCTTCGAGCGCTTGAACCGCTTCGGGCCCAGGGTCTGCAGGTACGACGAATCGCCACGGCTGTCGTCGCCGGACACGTCGTGATTGCCGGCCACCACGCTGTATGCGGCGCCGTGCGCGTCCAGCACCGCGAACGCCTTGTCGACCTGCTGGAACGACGACGGGTCGGCGTCCTGCGTCAGGTCACCGAGGTGCGCCATGAACACGATGTTGTTTGCGTCGTTCCCGCTGTTGTTGATGATGTAGCGGAACGATTCCTCCTGCGGCGTCCGGTTGACGCTGTCCTGGCTGCCCCAGTACAGGAACTGGGTGTCCGGCATGACAGCGAGGGTGAACTGGAGGGAGGTCGAATCCGGTCTCCATGTGCCGGTCCTGCCGGTCCTGCCGGTCCTGGCGGTGTCCGCGGCGAATGCGGGCGTCACGCCGAGCGGGGACGCGACGGCTCCTGCGACTGCCGCTCCCGCACCGGCCAGCGCCGCGTTGCGCAGAAAACCACGACGGTCCTGCCTGGCCGTGTCGGGTGACGGCAGGTCACTATGGGTGCACATAGGGGTCCTTCCGGGGTGGATGCTCCAGACGAGACGAGGCTAATCGGAAGCAGCCGAAGCCAGGCAGACGTGAGATGACCAGCGGAGATTAAGTATCTGGCCAGGGCTGAAGCGCAAGTCGAACTGTGACCGGTAGCTCATCTCCTGTGTGCGGACAGCAACTTGAGGAGCCGAGGGTCTTTGCGTGGGGCCTGGGACACAGCCACACAACGGGGTCGACCGGCGGAATGTTGGTAGTGCCGTCCCCTTGGCCCGGAGACAGCACGGCCCTGACTGTGAGGAACGGCTTCCGGCCTATGCGCGTTGGACCGGCTGTCCGGTGTTGCGGGCGCGGCGGCGGTTCAGGGTGACTGCGCCGCCGATGAGGGCGCTGGCCGCGGCGGCCGAGGCGATTCGAGGGTCGATCATCGGGACGTCGACCGGGGGCGGCGGAGGCACAAGACTCGTACCGTGCCTGGCGTTGTTGTTGCTGGTGTTGGGATCGGCTTCCTGCCCCTCGACCGTGGCGTCGATGCCGACCGAAGATACTCCGATACGCCAGCCGATGACGACGTTGATGGCTTCGCTGGCTCCTGCGGCCAGAGAGCCACCGGAGCAGACCAGGTTCGTACCCGGCCTGGGCGCCGGGCGCGGGGCGGTCGTGCAGCGTGAGTCCGAAGTCGTGAGTCCGACTACGGTTGGGTTCGCGCCGTCGGGGATCGGGCCGCCGTAGGGGACCTTGACGGTCCAGCCGGACGCAGCGTCGGGTCCGTTGTTGGTCACAGTGATCTGATAGGTGAGGGCGCCCTGGTTGAGGAACCAGGCGTCGGGTCCGCTCATGGTGATGGCTAAGTCTGCCGCCGGATCCGCCGCTTCGGCTTGGGCGGCACCCAGCAGTACGAGCGCACATCCTGCAGCACTGCCAGCCGCGAGCATGGCTACCCTTTTGCGACCTGTGATGGACTTTGTCAAAGTACTCAGCTTCCAATCTCTTATGCGCCGGATACGCGTGAAGAGGCTTTTTTGTTCGCTCTCATGACGAGATGGGGAGCTGAACGGGGCACCAGGGTGTCGTACGCGACGGAGCGGGACACGTATCCGCAGGCGCTGGAGGACTACCTGCGCACCCACCTGGCACGGCTTGAGCGGCTGTGGCACGTCCACGGGCCGGACGGCCTTTTCCCGGACGGCCTCTTCCCGGGCGTCCACCACCTGGTCCACCTGGTCGAACTGCCCGAGGCGTTCGTGCTGTACGAGAGCATCGACCGCACCCCGCTCGCGCTGCCCCGGCTGCGGTCCGACACCGCCGGCCCGTGACACGAGCTGAGTACGACACACTGGGCCGTCGGCCGGGCTGCACCGTTCGCAGTCCTCATCCTCCCCCGCCGTCCATCCGTGGCGTTACTCAGCCTGTCCCAGGCTCCCGACCTCCAAGTACCTGAGCCGCCCGTATGGGAACAGGGCCGCCCAGCATGAGGAGCACGTTGGCCCCGGAAGGCATGAGGCGCTCGCCCGCAACTGCTCCTGCCAGCAGCAAGACGCCGACACCTCGGACCCCGGGTCGTCCCACCCTGCCACTCAACCAGGGAAGGACGACGCGGCCAGTCAGAAACACGTACCGAGGCAACGCTCCACCTCACGGGCCGATGGTGGCCGTCGCTCGCCGCCCGTCCAGGTCGTACGTTCTCGGCCGCCTACGGCAGGACCGTGATGCGGCCCTCGGGTGCGACGTCGATGGTGCCCAGGGTGCGGGCGTGCTCTGCGATCACCTCGGCGTCGACCGGGGCGTCCGCGAGGGGCACCAGGACCTCGGCGCCGGCGAACCCGCTGACGCCGTCGCCGCCCCCGATCACGTAGTTCGTCGCCGCGACCGTGTAGGTGGCGCCCGGGTCGAGTGGCTGCCCGCCCACGCTGACGTTGCTCACGCGCGAGCCCACGGCGGCGGTCGGCGAGTAGGCGTACGTCATGCCGGAGACCTGCGGGAAGCCACCGCCGGAGTGTTCCACTCGCGAGACCGCGTCCTCCAGCGACTGCCGCAGCGCCGCGCCCGTGACCCGTACCTTCATAACCCGGTTGCCGAACGGGGCGATCGAGTAGGCGTCACGGAGCGTGAAGTTGGGCCCCGGCGCATCGGCGCGCAGGCCGCCCCCGGGCATCCAGCCGATGTCGGCATGGAGCTGCTCGCGGAACGCGTCCGCGACGAAGTCACCCAGCGCGATCTCCTTGGACAGCCTGCCCTCGCTGCGGAGCGGGGTCCGCATGCCGGCCAGTACCCCGGAGAGC
This sequence comes from Streptomyces sp. NPDC004752, assembly GCF_053601275.1. Lineage (NCBI taxonomy): Bacteria > Bacillati > Actinomycetota > Actinomycetes > Kitasatosporales > Streptomycetaceae > Streptomyces > Streptomyces sp. NPDC004752. The sequence goes on from NZ_JBSGBN010000073.1 coordinate 4,469, forward strand.
CGCTGGTCCATCTCCGCGGCGTACTGCTTCTCGACCTCGCGCAGCTCCGGGTCCGGCGTGACCGTGTCGTCCACCTCGACCACCGATGGCTGCACCCGGTACTCGCCGCGCCGTTTGGTGATGTCCAGGCGGATCATCGACCCGATGTTCCCCTCGGGCGCCATGAGCGGCACGTCGCCCTCGTACTCGATCACCGAGTCGTACTCGGCCACCTCCTCGCCGAACACGGCGGCCAGCTGCGGCACGGCGCGCGCCAGCTTGTGGTTCTCGGCCATCTGGTACTGGCTCACGGCCACGACGACGTCAACTTTGGTGTGCGCCTTCAGGTCGGCGATGGCGGCGCGGGCCGCCTTGACCGGGTCCGTCTGGATGACCTTCCCCGCGGCCATGGTCGTGTCCATCCCATCCGTGAGTCCCACGAATCCGACGCGGACCTTGCCCACTCGCTGCACCGCCCAGGTGCCGTTCTTCACGAAGGGCGACCCGTCGGCGTTGGTCAGGTTGGACGTGATCCACGGGAATGCGGACGCCGCGACCAGCTCGCGCGTGTGGTCCACACCGAAGTCGAAGTCGTGCTGCCCGAAGTTCGCCAGGTCCACGCCGATCTTGTTGAACGCGTCGACCATGGGCACGCCCTTGTAGAGGCCGCCGAAGAGGGTGCCGCCGGCGAGGTCCCCGCCGAAGACGACGGACGTGGGGTTCTGCTTCTCGACCGAGTGCACCGCCGTGGCCAGCCGGGCGACGCCGCCCCGGTCCTGACCGCCGGTCAGGACCGGGCCGATCTCGTGCGCGTCGTTGAAGTACAGGAGCGACGCCGTGTGTTGGGGGCGCGGCTTCGCCTGTCCCCGAGCGGGCTGCGCTGTGGGCGCCTCGGCGGCCGCGGGCGTCGAGCCCGAGACGGTCAGCCCGGACGCGAGCACGAGCGTGCCGAGGAGCCCGGCTGCGCGGGCGAGGGGACGGTGCATGGAAAAACCTCCGAAGAACACATCACTTACGGCTCGGCACGCTAGGCCGCGGCGTTGAAGGCGTGATCCTCCGGCGAGTGAACAGTGCGTGACCAGGGCTGGAGTAAACGGCACGGCGGCCGGCGTCCTGCGCGGTTGTCGACCTCCAGCACCAGCGTCGGCAGCCCGGCCTCCGGCGCCTGCGGACCCCGTCCACGCGCACACCGGACCGGTTACGGCCCGAGCCGGTCAGGCTGCGCACCACTTCCGTGGACCAGAACCGGACGGTGCCGCCCCCGTCCCCGTCCAGCCCGGCCGCGTCCGGGGCGGCGGCCGAGGCAGCGGCCGAGGCCGTAGTGCCGGGGGGCTGGCGGCGGACCGGGCTTGTTGAGCCGGCGGCGTGCGCGTGAGGGCGAAGCGCCTGGGCATCGGGGCGTGCCATGTCCACCGGCATGCCTCGGCCCAGCGGCGCCGTGGTGTGCAACCCCGGTCTTGCGGGACCGGCGCTCACCGAGGCGATTCGCTGCAGCAGTTGCGGCAGCTACCGCAGCTACCGCAGCTACGGAGGAACTCGGTCATGCTTCCGGCCGTACCGCAGATGCTGCATCGCCCGTGGCGGGGCTCAGGTGGATGCCGCGGTGGTCTCACCCAGAACCAGCTCCCCCGGCACGGGCTGCGGCCCACGGGGTAGTTGAGCAGTCCCCGCGGCTGCCGCTGCCAGGGCCTCGATGGCGCAACGGCCGATTTCGCCGAGCCACGGTTCGATGGTGGTGAGGTGCTGTCGACGCGGGTACTTGTCGCCGGGCCGGCCGTGTCCCTCTGCGTTGTCGTATCCGACGAGGGCGACATCGTCCGGCACTCGAATACCGTGACGTACGAGCACCGAGTCGACGCCCAGGGCGATCGCATCGTTGCCGCAGAAGATCGCGTCCAGCCGGCCGATCCGTGGCAGGAGGCGACGCCCTGCTTCTTCACCCCAACCACCGCTCCAGTCGCCACGCAGCGCCCGCTGGACCACCATCTGCATGCCTCGCTCGCGCAAGCGCTCGACGACACCTTCCCGGTCTCCCGGGCATACCGCTGGACGCCGTGCGCGGTGGCCCCGCACACCCACACGCGCACTTCGCTCGATGAATTCCCGCCGAACACGGGCCTGTTGTTCACCAGGGCCACGCTGCGGCCGAGGCGGGCCGCGGCGATGCCCTCGCATGAGCCACTGACGACGAGATAGACCAAATGCTCGACGAGCCCTTGCGGCAGGTCCACGGTGCGGGGGCGGGGCATCGGCTCGTATGCGAACAGGCCGAAGCCCGGGTTCTCGTAGCGGAGCTACTAGGGCGTTTCGGCAACGCCGCGAGCGTGCGTGCCAGACGCCGCACGCCGGGCGCCCATTCTGTTCGCAGCTCTTAGGCCGGTCACCCGGCTCCGGGCGTCCGGCTGGACCCGGTCCCCGGTGACCGGTGTGACGAACCGGGCCGGGGTCCGGCGCCCGTCCCTGCGGCGGTGGCCGCGCAGGCGGTCCGCACATCAAGCCCCGTACCGGCAGCAGGCGCGGTGTCCGCGTCCGTGGTCCGCAACCCGAGCCCCGTGCCGGTGTGCGCCACCGAGACGCCCGTCATCACTCCCGCGACCAGCAGGGCGGCCAGCGCCGCCGATGAGGGACCGATGCGCATCAACTGGCCCGCCCCGGAACCTGCTTGTTGGCGTCGACGACCGCGCGCTGCGTGATGGCGCTGGTGAACGTGACGGTGCCGACCTTGAACGGGCTGTCCGTCACCTTCTCGACCACCACGTTGCGCTCGCCGAGGAACTCCAGGGTCTTCTTGTCGAAGATCCACTCGGTGCGCTCGCCGTCGGCGTGGTTCTGCCGTGCGATCGCCACCCCGTGACGGCCCACGGCGTCGACCGCATCGTCCACCGCCACAACCCCGGGGATCCTGGCCGCGGCCTTGTAGAGAGCGGCGGCGAGGCCGGCCGGCGGGTAGCTCTCGGTCAGCAGATCACCGATGGCGACGAAGGCCGCCTGGTCGCGGGGCACTTCGTGGTCCCGGACGGCGTCCGAGTCCCGGTAGATCCGCTGCAACAGCGTGCCGGGGTCGGTGGGCAGTTTGACCAGGGCGTCGTAGGCCGAGCTGGACGGGGTGTTGCTGGACAGGGTGATGCCCTTGTCGCTCGTCTCGCCCGCTTCGATCAGCCAGCCGTCCTTGCCGTCGAGGGAGTTCCAGACCTGGCGGGAGTGCAGCGCCTGGCTGACCACCGTAGTCTTGTCGTCGATGGTCCGGGGGTAGGTGCCGGCCACCTTCGAGGCGATGTAGACGAACTGGCCGGCGTGCGGCGTGGGTCCGGAGACGTCGGCGGCGGCCAGGGAAATACGGTCGAGCAGCCGGGGGGCGCCCTTGGCGTCGGCGGCGCCGACCTGGGTGGTCAGCGCGGGGCCGGTGGCCAGGGCGGTCCTGTCGCCGCCCCCGTCGCCGCCGGACAGGGCGACGCCGGCCACGACCGCGCCGGCCAGGGCGCAGGCCGCGGCGGGCAGCAGGACCGCACGGCGCAGGAACGGGTTGCGGCGCCGCGGGGCGACGGTCGGACGGCTGTCGCCCCGGGTGGCTCGGGTGGTGTGGGTGGTGCTGGTGGTGTGGAGGTCCTCGTGGATCCGGGTCATCATCTGCTCCTTGTGGAACTGGTGGCGGCCCGCCGGCAGATCCCGTGCGACGGAGGGCAGGAGGCCCTGGGTCTCCGTCCACTCAGCCGGGTGCGGCTGGGAGGGGCTGGCGTTCATCGGTTTCCTTCCTGTGCGGACCGGATCACATATCCGCGATCACCTGTTGTCTGCCGGTTCGGTGTGGTGAGTTCCCTTTTTCCTTCGAGCGGTTCCGCGCTCTTTCTTCTGAGCAGTTCCGCGTCGGCCAGCTTGCGGAGCCTGCCGCGGGCGCGGGACAGCCGGGAACGGACGGTGCCGACGGGGATACCAAGGGCGACAGCGGCCTCGGCATACTCCATGCCCTCGCACAGACACAGCGTCAGGACCTCGCGTTCGGGGCGTCTGAGCAGGCTGAGCGCGGTGAGCGTGGCGGTGACCCGACGCCGGTCGTCAAGCCGTCCGGCGATCTCCTCGGCGTGGTCCTCGACCTGCTCCCCGGCGGCGCCCGCGGCTGCCGCCGCCTCGGCCGCCTTCCGGTAGCGCCGGTTGCTGCGGTACTGGCCGCGGGCGACGTTGGTCGTGATGCCCAGCAACCACGGCCGCAGCGAGCCTCCTTCGGCCTCGACCGACGCACGGCGCCGCCACGCCTCCATGAATGTCGTCGCCATGACGTCCTCGGCCGCAGACCAGTCGGCGGTCAGCCGGAAGGCATGGTTGTACACCGCGCGGGCGTATGCGTCGAAGAGTTCCGCAAAGGCGTCCGGATCTCCGGTCCGCACCCGGGTTCGCATATCTGTGGTCACGTCCAGAACTGCCTGTGGATGCGGGCGAGTTCCCGTGTCCTACGTCACACCGGCCCCGCGAAGCGCCTCCATCGCCAGGGAAGCCGCCGCCCGTACACCACGTCCAGGCGGAACACCGCGCGGGCCAGGACGACGTACAGCCAGTCCAGACCCCGCGGCACGGCCCCCAGCGACGTCCGCCCCCGACAGCACGACGGCGACGACATGGTCGTACTCCAGGCCCAGACCCTAGTGACGGCGGGCCAGCAAGTGGGCGTCGAGGAAGCCCCGCTCGGAGGCCGGGTCGTGGAGCAGCCGAGCGACCGTGACGAGCCCGGCCCCCGCCAGCAACTCGGCGAACCGGTCCACCGGCCAGCTATAGGCGGGCGTCACCTTGTGATCGAAGCGGACCGGCTCCGGTCCCTCAGTCCCGAAGAACGAGACCAGGAGCAGGCCCCCTGGTGCCAGGACACGCACCTGCTCCGCGAGCAGCGCGGGCAATTCCCCAGGCGGGGTATGGATCATCGAGTAGTGGGCCAGCACTCCGCCGAGAGTGCCGTCCTCGACCGGCAGGGCCTCCATTCGCGCCTCGTCGAACCGCAGCGCCGGATGGGTCCGCCGGGCGTGGTCGACCATGGCCGGGGAGAGGTCGAGCCCGAAGGCGTCCAGCCCCAAGTCGTGCAGCATGGCGGTCAGATGGCCGGGCCCGCACCCGACGTCGGCTGCCCGTAGGTTCCCCGTCCCGCGCACCAGCTCGGCGAAGGTGCCGATCATGTTCCGCGAGAACGGGTGCGTCTCCAACCGATCAGCGAACATCGACGCATACAGCTCCACGATCCCGTCGTAGGCCGCCCTGGTCTCATCCTGATGTTCCACCATGGGGAAGAAGCTAACACCCGTACCGTTCGCAGCCGTTCTCCGGCCCCGTACCGACCCCCTCCCCTGGGAACTGGCTCTTGAGCGGTACTGGCGCAGGGCACTTGTTCCGTGGCTGCCGTATTCCTGAGCAAGAAGGTCTGCTGTACGCGGGTGACTTCTGACTCGGCGCTGAGGTCTTCTCGGCAACATGATGGTTGCGGTTGGACGGCACCGTGATCCGGGGCGCCCGCGCCGTCGCCGAACGCGCCAACGCCCTGCTGAAGGTCACCTTCAAGGCCCTGCGCCGGGTCAGCCCCGGGTCAGCCCAGACCCGCGGCCATCACCCGGATCGCCCGCGCCGCCCTCGTCCTGCTCCAGATTGAGGGAGCCGTAGCTCCTGCGGCGCATGGTCGGCATCTGTGTGAAGTCCGGAGCAGAGCAGGTTGAATGTCTGGGCTGCGGCTGTGGTGACGTTGTCGCGGGCTTCCGTGGGTGATTCGCCGGACAGGATGCGTTGTTGCAGTGCGCGCAGGGCTGCACGGTGCGTGCCGGCGATGGCACCTGCGAGAAGTGCGAGCATCGGGTGGTCCGCCTGGTTCGGCCCGTTGGCGATGTTCGGCGGGTGCTCGGCCAGAGCGACCGTCAGGGCGGTCTCGGCGCGTTCGCTGATCTCGCGTTCGCGTGCCCGCAGTGCGGCGCTGTCGCGGATGACCTGCCAGAACCGGGGCGCGTCGGGGTGGAACCCCAGTGCAGGGTCCTCGTGCCGCAGGGCGGTCAGGAGGTCGTCGCGGATGGTTTCCACTGGGCAGGTGCCGGGTGCACGGTTGCGTACGAGTGCGGCGAGGTGGCCCTCTACTTCTGCCTGGCGGTCGAAGAAGAGGTCTTCCTTGGCGGGGAAGTAGTTGAACACGGTGTTGGTGGAGACACCGGCATGTCGTGCCACTTCGGCGACCGTGACCCGGTCGAAGCCGTGTTCCAGGAAGAGGGGCAGGGCCGCGTCGGCGATCGCCGTGCGGGTCTGCTGCTTCTTGATCTCTCGAAGGCCCATGCCCAGATGATAGTGTCACCATAAATTTGTAGTGACACCAAATTTTTGAGTGGGAGCAAGCATGACCTTGCACTTCGGTATCTATCCCGGTGGGGTCGTCGGTGACGACCAGGGCATCGTCCACCCGCGCCACCCGGATCTGCCGAACCGCATCACCGAGGCGCTTGACGCGTTACAAGGGGACAGGGCTGGCCTGTCGGTGCGTGCCTATCGCCCGTTCGCAGCCACCGGGACGCCGCTGGAACCGCCCACGCCCGCCGATCCCCAGTCGTATCTCCGTCGGGGCCGCAAGCTGGACCTCGTGCTGCAATTCCGCGAGCCGTCCGGCGAGTTGGACGGGTGGCTGGAGTTCATCCGCGAGGCCATCCGCACCGGTGGGCCGCATCTGGCATCCGTCCAGATCTGTGAAGAGCCCAACGCCGACCTGCCCGTGCTCGACGGCAGCATCCCCAACGTCCTGAACGCGCTCGTCAAGGGGGTTGTCGCGGCCAAGCAGGAGGCCCGGGCCCTGGGCCTCAGCCTGGCGGTCGGCTTCAACGCCGTGCCGACGTTCAATCCGGCCGACACCTTCTGGTCCGAGCTCAGCACCCTGGCCGACGACCGCTTCCGGCAGAGCCTGGACTACGTCGGCCTGGACTTCTTCCCGGACGTGTTCCACCCCATCGCCGCCGAGCAGTTGGTGGAAGCGGTCACCGCGGTCCTCACCGCGTTCCGGCGCACCGATCTGCCAAGGGCCGGGATCCCCGACGGCGTCGCGATCCGTATCTGCGAGAACGGCTGGCCCACCGGCCCCGGCCGGAGCGAGCAGCGACAGGCCGCGGTTCTCGAAGCCGTCGTGCGGACCGTGGCCGCCCTCGCCGCCGACCTGAACATCGACGGGTACTCGTTCTTCGCCCTGCGAGACGCCGACAGCACCGCCGAGGGGCTCTTCCCTCACTTCGGCCTGCTGCGCGACGACTACACCCCCAAGCCGGCCTTCGAAACATACCGGCGCCTCATCAACGAGCCGGGCGATCCAGGATCGTGTCAGAAAGATCGCGTAAGTCCGTGATCTGACAGGCTGGCTGAAGGCCCCGGCCAGCCGGAACGGACAGACATGACGGATGGCAGGACCCCGGTCGCCGCGAAAGACCGCCCGCAACCGCGCGCACTTCCCATTCGGGCAAGCGATCAAGGACTTGCGCAGATTTCCTTACACGCCCAGAACGCTCTTTCGGCGATCCTCATCGCTGCATGCCGTCGTGAATACGTTCCACGACATGTCGGGCCAGCTGGGTGTCGGCGGCGTAGACCGCGCTCCATCGGCGGGTGAGGTCGGTGTCGAATTCGATGGGCCGGCCGTGTAGATCCTGAAGGGCGCCGGTGCCGAGCCGATCGAGTGTGGCGGCGAAGCCGAGGTCGACGAGGCGGTGGGTGTCGCTGCCGGCGTCGGCGAAGGCGTCGATCGATCCGTCGGCGACGAGAGCGGTCTCGATGGTGGTGCAGGAGAGGATACGGACTCGTTTCACCGAGGAGGCGACCGCCCACCATCCCCGGCCGGCGGGCTTGTCGGTATGCGGCCGGAGGAGGTCGACGGCGGCGTCTGCCAGTGCGACTCCCCGGCGTGGGGTGAGCGGTTTGTGGTGAGGGCCGTAGGCGCCGTGCTCGGAAGCATGCCAGGTGTGTCCGGTCTCCAGCCAGCACGTGATCGCCTGCTCGAAGCCGCCATCGATGACGAGGGCGGCGGAGAAGCAGGCGACCGGGACACCTGCCGCGGCATTGGCGCTGCCGTCGAGGGGGTCCATGACCAGGGTGAGCGCGTGGCCGTTGTCGATGTGGCCGGCTTCCTCGGACAGGACGTTCACGGGCAGGGGTTCGAGTGCGTTGAGGATGGCCTCCTCGACGAGGATGTCGATGGCCATGGTGGCGGTTCCGTCGGCGCCGATGCGGTCAACGGCTTCGAGGTGTTCGCGGGTGTGGTTGGTTCTTGCCGCGTGGTAGGCGGCGTGGGCTGCGCGGGCGGCTGTGGTGAGGGCCGGGTGGAGATGGTCCTCTGGGGTCACGGCCGGGCTCCGAAGGCGGGCTGTCCGGCGATCCAGGTCTGTGCGACGACGGGCTGGCCCTGCAGTTGCCTGACTGCCACAACGTCTGCGCGCTTGCCGGGTTCGAGGGTGCCGCGGTCGGTGAGTCCGGCTGCCCGGGCGGGGTTGGCGGTGACCAGGCGGATCGCGTCGGCCTGGGCGGCGATGCCCTCACCGACGATCTTGTAGACGCAGCGCAGGAGCGCCGGGGGGTAGTAGTCGGAGGCGACGATGTTCAGCAACCCTGCGTTCAGGGCCTCTCGGGCGGAGAGGTTGCCTGCGGTCTGGCTGCTTCCGCGCAGGAGGTTGGGAGCGCCCATGACGGTGGCCAGACCCTGCGCCTGGGCTGCTGCGGCCGCGTCTTCGGTGACCGGGAATTCGACGATGCGGGCACCGAGTTCGCGGGCTTGTCGGACGTCTTCGGATGTGTCGTCGTCGTGGGAGGCCAGGGTGATGCCGTGGGTGCGGGCGAGCGCGGCGAGTTCGTCCCGGATGGCCGCGACGTAGGGCCGGCGTGCATAGCGCTTGGCGAGTGCTTGGTCGAGGTTCTGTGCGCCTCGGTGGCTCAGGGCGGCGCGCCAGTCGGCTTCGCGTTTGAATTGCCCCTGGCCGGGTGTGTGGTCCAGGTAGGACATCAGGGAGACATCGCCGGCCTCGACGAGTCGGCGGATGATGTCGAGGTGCTCGGTGGTCAGGTCGACGCGCAGGTGGATGCGGTGGTCGGCACGCAAGTGGGCCTTGCGGGTGCGCATGGCGTCGACCGCGGCCAGGGCCTGGTCCAGGGTGCGGGATTTGGTGATGTCGTCCTGGATGGCGATGCACGCGTAGTGGGTGGTGATGCCCCAGGAGGTGGCTTCGGTGTCGAGGACGATGAGCGCGTCCTCAAGGGGGAAGCTGTACGTGGATCGGGGGCGCGCGCGTTGGTCCCAGCAGTCGGAGTGCAGGTCGACCAGACCGGGGATGAGGTCGACGTCTCCGAGTTCCAGCACGGTGGCCCCGGGTTCCGGCTGGGGGCCGACGGCGGTGATGGTGCCGTCGGCCATGGTGAGGTAGCCGGGTTGGCCGTCGTCGGCGTGCCCGGTGGCCGGGTAGATGCGGGCGGCGTGCAGGGCGACGTGGTGGGTGACCGGGCGATCGGCGCCGGGCACATCACTGCCGGTGCGATTTATCGTGTTCATGAGATCTCCGAGTGCTGGATCTTCTTCTGGTGGGATATCTGGCCGTCGGCGAGGGTGACGACGCGGTCGGCGACGCGGGTAATAACGTCGGGGTCGTGGAAGACGGAGACGACCGCGGTGTCCTGCCGGGTCAGTTTCTCGATCCGGCGGAGTACCAGGTCACGATTGGCCGGGTCGAGGGCGGAGATGGGTTCGTCGAGCAGGAGCAACGGGGGCGGTGCGATGGTGCCTGCGGCGATGTTGACCCGTTGTTTCTCGCCGCCGGACAGGAGGGTCGGGTAGACATGCCACAGGCGTTCGCTGATGTTCAGTTCGCGCAGGGTGGCGGTCGCGGCGTCGCGGGCCTGGCTCGGGTCGAGTCCGAGGCGGGTGGCGGCCTTGGTGACGAGGTCGAGGACGGTGCGGCGTGGTTCGGAGCGCAGGAACTGCGACACATAGCCGATGTGGCGTTCCCGCAGGTCGGCGACGCGGCTGGGGTCGAGGGCAGCGATGTCGACCTGGCCACGGTCGGTGTGCAGGATGACCGAGCCGCTGGTCGGCAGGTAGGCGCGGTAGACACATTTGAGCAGGGTCGACTTGCCGGAGCCGTTGGTGCCGGCGAGGGCGACGTGTTCGCCGCGGTGCACGGTGAGGTCGATACCCCGCAGGCCGTCGATGCGGCGGCCGGTGTGGTGCAGGACAAAGGTCTTGGTGAGGGCGCGGACGGTGAGGACTTCGGTCATGTCAGCCTCGGGCCGCGGCGACGAGCCGCTGGCTGTAGGGGTGTTGGGGGTCTTCGAGGAGCTGGTCGGTCAGGGTGGACTCGACAATGTGGCCTTGGTGCATGACCAGGGTGCGTCGGCAGAGCAGTTCGACGACGGCGAAGTCGTGGGAGACGACGACGGCGGCGAGATGCAGCTCTTCGATCAGGTTTCGGACCAGGTCGAGGACACCGGCGGCGACGGAGGCGTCGAGTCCGGTGGTCGGCTCGTCGAGCAGCAGGATGGCCGGTGAGCTGGCGATGGCCTTGGCGATCTGCACCCGTTGGCGCATGCCGCCGGAGAAGGTGTGCACGGGGTCGTCGATACGTGCCTCGGGAATCTCGACTCGCTTGAGCAGATCCCGCACTCTGGCTCGGATGGTGTGGTAGCTGCGCTCCCCGGCGGCGGCGAGGGGTACGGCGACATTGCCGCCGGCGCTGAGCCGCAGGTCCAGGCCGCGCGCGGCGTCCTGGTGGACGAGGGCGAGCCGGCCGACACGTAGCGCCCGTCGCTGGGCCGGGGTGAGGCGGTACAGATCGGTGAGCTCGTGTGGTCCGCGGAGCAGGACCTGTCCTTCGTCGGGGGGCAGGTCACCGGTCAGGCAGCGCAGCACGGTGGACTTGCCGGAGCCGGACTCACCCACGATGCCGAGAGCTTCACCGGCGTTGACGGAGAACGAGATGGCTTGCGCCGCGATGAATGTGCCGTAGCGGACGAGCAGGTCACGCGTCTGGAGGACCGGGCCGGACCCGCCGGCTCGCTTCGTCTGCGGGGCGGTCGGCGTAGGAGCCGCCGTGCCGGTCGGCGAAGGAGCCGCCGTGCCGGTCGGCGAAGGAGCCGCCGTGGTGGGAAGCGCGTCAGGAGGGTTGCCGGTTTCGGCGGTGCGACGGTGGACCACCGGCCGGCCTGGAGCCGGGGCCGAGCGGGGACGCGAGCCGAGGTCGTGGTGCTCGGCGCACCAGTCGGTGTCGCTGCACATCCACCGTCCGCCGGCGCCGGTCGGGTCCGGGACTTCGACGAGGTAGCTGGTGTCGCTGCCGCAGCGGGCGCAGCGGCCGGGCAGGGATTCGACGGTGAATTCCAGGTCGTCGAAGGCGAGCGGTTCGACGCGGGTGTGCGGGGGGATCGCGTAGATGCGGCTTTCCCGGCCGGCGCCGAAGACGGTGAGTTGCTCGGCGTGATCCAGCTTGGTCAGGTCCCACTTGGGGATCGGGGACGGCGACATGATGTAACGGTCGTTGACGACGACGGGGTAGCCGCTGGTCCGGGTGGTGGTTCCCGACCGTACGATCTCCTCGTAGATGCTCACCCACATCAGTGCATAGTCCTGTTCGGCATGCATCCGAAGCGCTTCGTCCAGGCGTCGCTCCACGGTGCGCAGGGGCTCGGGAACCGGGACCTGTAGGACGAGCAGTTGGTCACTGCGCAGTGGTCGTTCCGGAATGCGGTGGCGGCTCTGGATCAGCGACGCGTCGCGGGTGCTGTTGGTGTCGGCCACGCCCGTGGTCTGCCTGATCAGCCGCCGCAGGTTCGCGGCGCTGACCGCGCCGTCGTCGCCCTGGTCGATGACTTTGACCACGTCGTCGGCTTCGATGACGCTCAGGCTGACTTGCAGACCGCCGCTGCCCCAGCCCCTGGGCACCGGCATTTCCCGTGCGGCGAAGGGAACTTGGTGCCCGGGAGTCGCCACGGCCTTGAGGGTCACGCGGCGGACGTCGCGCTTGGTGTCTTCGTCCAGCAGCGCGAAGGTGTCGGTCTGCGGGGTGCCGGCCAGCTGCTTGACGCTGGTACGGGGCGGGGTGACGGTGACGGCCGTATCGGTCATTGGGCGGATCCCGGAGTTGGTGTCGTGCTGCGGGCGCGCAACGCGGCCTTGAGGTCGGCCTTGGCGCGGAAGGTGACGTAGTGCGGCAGCTTGAGGTGCTCGATCAGGCCGTTGGCGTCCATGCCATCGGCGGTGCGCAGAATACGTTGCTCGAGTTCGGTGCGGCCGCGGTCGCGTTCGAGGATGATGTCCAGGCAGGCCATCGCCATCGCTTTGCGTTCGTTCTGGCCGAAGCACAGTCCGTAGCCGAGATCGAAGCGGCTGATGTCCTCGTCGGTGCGGTCGAGGTCTTCGACGGCTTCGGCTTCGGTGACGCGCACGTCGCCCAGGTGCACCGCACCGCCGGTGAGCGGGTTGGTCACCCGTACGGGCAGATACCCGGTCCGTAGTTCCCCGGCGAGGACGCTGTGGTCGGACTGGCCGGAGTTGAGATAGGTGGTGTACCAGTGCAGTACCAGGGCGGTGGTCTCGCCCCGGGCGAGCAGGGCCAGTCGGGCGGAACGGTCCGGTTCGAGGGTTCGCGGTCGGCGGGTGACATCGATCGGGTCGGGGTCTCCCGGTGCTGCCCGCGGCACCATCATGTCGTGGGCCTTGAGCAGCTCGTACAGCCGACCGGGGGGTGTGCTCTGGTCTGTCGCCGGTCCGTCCCCGGGGGCGGGGGCCGGATCCGCGCCGAGCCCGGCACCGGTACGGTGCTCGGCCGACTGATCACCGGTACGGTGCTCGGCCAGCTGATCACCGGTAGGGTGCTCGGTCGGCTGATCGGGCTGGTCGGCCGGTTCCGGGGCGGGCCCTGGCGGCTGGTCACGTTGGAGGATGCGGGGCATATAGTCACGCGTGCGACCGAGGATCTGCTGTCCAGGAGGTGTGCGGTAGGCCGGTACGACACGTCGCAGCGGCAGGAGTTCATCGGCGTCGACCGCGGGGGTCGTGCCCAGCCGCGGCAGACTGAGCCGGAACGAGCGCACCAGATAGGCGGCCTCGGTGCTGTCGCCTTCGGCCTGCCGGAACGCGCGAGCGGCGGTGGCCTCGTCCCACAGGCCCCCTTCGGACATGATCTGGTCGACGACGATCCGCAGCCGGCCGATGATCTGGTCCAGGTCCAGCGGCCGACTGAGGTCCTCGTGATGGCGTTGCGCGACCAGGCGGGCGGCGGCCTCGATAGCGGCCAGGCCGGGCGATTGGTAGGCCATCTCAGTACTCCTGCCAGGTGATGGTGCTGCTTCGGGGAAGTCCCAGGACCTGCCCGTCCCCGTCGAACAGCCACAGGTCGATCCCCGTCGGAGGGTGACTGCAACTCTCCTGCCGATCACGCAGGATCGTCTGAAGGCCGCTCGCCCCGGCATCGACCGCGACGGTGCGGCGGCCGGCGACACCGGGGCCGCTGATGCACAGCCGTACGGCGCCCGCGTCGGGCGGGGTCGGGTGGATCGCGGTGACGCCAATGGCGGCGGACGCGCCCTGTTCGGGTGCGGCCGCGCTACCGCGGGCCAGCTCCAACAGCTCGCCGCCTTCCAAGGGGCGGGTGTAGGCGACGAGTTCGGCGCGGGCGGGGTCGGTGATCCGTGCCCCGGTGAGGTCGGCGATCTCCTGCGAGGCCGGTGTCATCAGACCGGGCAGGGCGATGGCGGTGCCGCGGGATGCGAGCGCCAGCGGCAGTCGGCAGGCGGGAGGAACGGGGGTGCGCAGAAAGCCGGGTGCGGGGAGCTGTTCCATGTGCCCGGGTTGCGACAGTGTGGCCAGCAGGACCCGGAAGGCGCGTCCGCTCCACGCCTGCAAGGGCGACTGCCGAGGGGCGAGCGGCACACGTGCATCTGAGGCTGTCGACATGCTCATCCGCCCAGCTCCTCGAATGCGACAGCGGTCGCCGAGATGTCGGCCATCTCCGCGGACCGCTGCGCGGAAAGCTCGCCCCGCGTTCTCGTGCACAGCTCCAGGACCCTGGCGCGGTGATCGCCTCCGGCGTAGAACGCCGCGTCGCAGACCGCGGCCGCGACGGTCGCTTCCGGGTCATCGCCCAGGCGCATGGCCCACCCGACGTGTTCACCTAGGCGCAGCCGGACTTCGGTGACCAGGACATCGCCCAGGTAGAAACGGCGCCGTTCGATGGGTTCGCGTACCTGCAACAGCACGGTGCCCAACTGTGGGCCGCTGAGCGTGGAAGCCTCCAGCTCACCCAGGCAGGCATCGGCGGCCTGGACAAGGGCGTCGCGGTCGGCGCGGGCGAGCAGGCCGACTCGGGTGTCCCGGTCACCGTCCGTGCTGGTCGGGGGCGGCGCAGAGGCGGCGGATGCGCCGGCGTCGGCTGTGGTGGTGGTTTCGGTATTAATGGTCAGCCGTCCTGTCGTACGAGTCGATCGAGTGGAACGGGGATGGCACTGCGCGGGCGGTTGGCGCTGCGCGGCCGGATGGCGCCGCCCGGCGGTTGGCGCTGCGCAGCCGAATGGCGCCGCGCAACCGGATAGCACTGCGCGGCCGGATGGCGTTTTCGAGGTCGCAGATGGCTGCCGCTGGAGCCGCCTGCGTGTCAGCACCCATACGCAGTCCGGCCCGGGACATCTCCTGGCTCACTTCCGCTGTGGCCACGACGACGTCACACAGATACATCCGCTCGTTCCTTGCCGGTGCCCGGAGCACCGGCGGGATCGTGTCGGTCTCGGGTCCGCGCGGCACGACTGGCGCGCCGGAAGCGGCGGTGCGCTCTACGGCTGCTCGTGCAACCGGTGACAGCTTTTCGGCCTGCGCAAGAAGGCTTGCCCGTTGCTCTCGGTCGATGGGATCTGACGAACATCGAGTGGCCTTCCTTGCCGAAGAGCCGCGCACGTCTGTCGATCTCGGTGATCGATCGACGACGCTACGCGCGGCCAAGTTCACCTGTCAACTTAAAAAGTTCTCTGAGAGGATTACCCGGGTGTTAACCAGCGAGTCGCCTTGACGTCAGGAACTCCCTCGTACGCTCTGTCGCCGTGAGAACCGCTGTAAGCCCAAACGAGACACCAAAGCGTCTCCGGTTGCGTGAGGCCAGGGTGACCGCGGCGTTGCTGGGGCCGGCTTTCGCCTTCCTGGTCGCGTTCGTCGTGCTGCCCGTCCTGGCCGTGGGCGCGCTGGCGATGCTGAACTTCGATCCGCTCAGCCAGGAGACGAGCTTCGCCGGTCTGGACAACTGGCGCCGGGTGTTGGCCAGTCGGGAGCTGTGGCAGGCGACTGGAAACACGCTCCTCTACACCGCGCTGACCGTGCCCACCGAGGTCGTAGTCGGCCTGCTGATCGCGCTCGCCATCCGAGCCGCGGGCCGTGGCGCCGGACTGTGGCGTACGGCCTACTTCGCGCCGACGGCGGCCACCATGGCCGCGATGTCAGTGGTCTGGCGGTGGCTTTTCTACCCGGATGTCGGCATCTTCGACGAGACGATCGGTCGGCTCGTCGGGCAGGACGGCTGGCTCGGGTCGACGACGCTGGCACTGCCCGCGGTCGCGATCGTCGGCAGCTGGGCGGGGATCGGGTCGTGCGTGGTGATGTTTCTCGCCGGCCTGTCGAACGTGCCCGCCCATCTGGAGGACGCCGCACGGCTCGACCGGGCCGGGGCCTGGCACCGGTTCTGGTCGGTGATCTGGCCCGCGATCGGACCGGCCACGACATTCGCGCTGGTCATCACGACACGTGACTCACTGCGCGTCTACGACCAGGTCCGCGTCATGACCGACGGCGGACCGCAACAGAGCACCAGCACCCTGTCGTTCGCCGCCTGGCAGCGAGGTGTGAGCTATCTCGACATCGGGGGCGGCTCCGTGATCAACGCGGTGCTGCTGGTGCTGGTCCTGATCACGGTAGCTCTGCAGCTGCGCCTCGGCGGGCGCCGCTGGGAAAAGGACGGTCGCCGATGAGCACGGCAACAATGCCCCGCAAGCGCCCACGGCTCACCCGCCGCCAGGCCACTGACAGCCGCGGCATATGGGTCCGCTGGAGCTTGCGCGCCGTGCTCGCCGCGGGGGCGGTGTTCATGCTGACCCCGTTCGCACTCATGGCACTGGCCGCGGTCACCCCGAACAAGCGGCTCAAGCCCGGGTCGGTGAGCTTGTCAGGCTTCACGCTGGACAACTTCCGGCAGGCATGGCATGACGTCGACTGGCCCGGCCTGTACCTGAACACGGTGCTCGTCGTCGCGGTGGTGTTCATGGCACAGGTGCTGACCTCGCTGCCGGCCGGCTACGCCCTGGCCCGGCTGAGGTTCCGCAACCGCGAGCTGTCGTTCTGGATGGTCATGCTGTGTCTGGCGATACCGCCGCAGGTGACCGGGATCCCGGTGTTCTACGCCCTGTCCAAAGTGAACCTGCTGGACAGCTACACCTCACTGGTGCTGCCGAGCGTAGGCAGCGCGTTCGGAATCTTCCTCTTCCGCCAGTTCGTTCTCTCGCTCCCGCAGAGCGTCTTCGACGCAGCCCGGCTGGACCGGACCGGACCGGTCGCGATGGTGTGGCGCATCGTGCTGCCCAACGTCAGGCCCGCGCTGGCGGCGTTCGCCGTGTTCACCGTGGTGGGGCACTGGAACGATCTGTTCTGGCCCTCGGTGCTGCTGCGCTCCGACCGGGCGGCCACGGTGCCCTACGGCATCGCCCGCTACGCCTCGCCGGACAGCCTCAGCAGCTACGGCACGCAGATGGCCGCGGCGACGCTGGCCACACTGCCACTCCTGCTCTTCTTCCTCCTAGTCCAGCGCCAGTTGGTGCGCGGCATCGCCCTCACCAACGGCGGCGAATAGGCCTCTCTCCACCCAAGTGAAGGAAATCCCGATGAACGTCACGATATCCCGGCGGCGCGCCCTGATGGGTGCCCTCGCCGTTGCCGCCGCGGGCACGACCACCGCCTGCGGAAGCAGTAGCGGTACCGGTAACACCGATGCCAAGACGATCAACCTGCTCATCCCGACCGATCCCAAGATCGCCGGTAATGTCCAGGCCACCCTGGGGGCCGAGTTCACGCGCCGGACCGGCATCACGGTGAAGCTGGAGAAGGCGGGCGGGCCGTGGTGGCCCGATGTCGACACCCGGCTGCAGGCGGATCTCACCTCGGGCCACCGCCCCGACGTCGCGCTCGTGGGCACCAACTCGGTGCGCACCTACGCCGACAGCAAACTCGCCCAGCCCCTCGACGACCTCATGGCGCAGGCGAAGTTCGACGCCTCGCAGTACTCCTCGGCCCTGCTGGGCGTGGACAAGATGGACGGCCGCACGATGGGCGTCCCCTACTCCGTCAGCACGACCGTGCTCTACCTCAATGTGAACGCGCTGCGCAAAGCCGGACTCGATCCCGACCGGACACCGGCCACCTTCAGCGAGTTGAAGACGTACGCGGCTGAAGTCGTCAAGAGCAAGGCCGCCCGGTACGGAGTCGCCTGGCCCTACGACACCAACTCCAACTTCGGGCTGCAGAACATGCTCCGCTCCGCGGGCGGGTCACTGATGGACCAGGACGAGAAACATGTGACAGTCAACCAGCAGCCTGTGGTGCGGCTGTTGCAGTACTGGCGCGATCTCGTGGCGGACGGCACCAGCACCGTCATCACCTCGGCCGACCTGACCGCGGCCTTCATCCGCGGTGACATCGCCATGATGCTGCAGAGCTCGGCGCAGACCAGCGCCGTCGCCGACGGAGCCTCGTTCTCGGTCCGCACCGACCTCTCCCCCGTGCCCGGCGGCGGCCGCCGGCGCACACCGGCCGGTGGTGGGTCCGCGGTGATCCTCACCGAGAACGAGAAGGTGAAGCGCTCGGCCTGGCGGGTGATCCAGGAACTGATCGGGCCGTCCGGGCAGACACAGCTGGTGAAGACGACCGGCTACACATCGGCCAACCAGCAAGCACTCACCGATTCCCGCTATCTGAAGAACTACCTGGACCGTGACCCGCTGCGGGCCGCCGGTACCAACGCGATCAAGACGCTGGTGCCCTGGTATCAGTTCCCCGGCTCGAACGCGGAGGAGGCGCAGGACCGGCTCAAGGACGCGGTTGTCGCGGCGCTGAGCGGCACCAAGCCGGTTCAGCGGGCGCTGGACGAAGCAGCACAGTCCATCACCAGCCTTGTCACCCGGTGAAGTGGGTGTGTCCATGAGCATGACCACGGTGAGAGCCGAACAGGCAAGGCAGGCGGCGGCCCCCGGCCGGTCGGTCGGCGTCGCGGGGATCACAAAGGTGTACCCCGGCGGCAGGCACGCACTCGACGGTATAGAGCTGGCCGTGGAGCCGGGCACGTTTGTCGTCCTGCTCGGCCCCTCGGGATGCGGAAAGACAACCCTGTTGCGCTGTATCGCCGGCCTCGAACGGATCTCCGGAGGCCGGATGATGATCGGCGGCGAGGACATGACCCACCGCGAACCGGGTGACCGGGGTGTCGCGATGGTCTTCCAGAACTATGCCCTCTACCCGACCAAGACCGTACTGGAGAACATCGAATATCCCTTGCGCATGGCCAAGGTTTCCCGCCAGGACCGCCGTCGGCGTGCGCGCGCCATGGCAGACCTGCTACGCCTTGGTCCAGTGACGGGATCGCGGCCCGCCCAGTTGTCCGGCGGTCAGCGGCAGCGCGTCGGTATCGGACGGGCGCTGGTACGCGAACCCAACGTGCTGCTGATGGACGAGCCGCTGTCCAATATCGACGCCGAGTTGCGCGGTGAGCTGAGGACGGAGATCCGGCGCCTGCAGCGCCACAGCGGTGCGACGACGTTCTATGTCACGCACGACCAGGCCGAAGCCCTCGCCCTCGCGGACCGGCTCGTGGTGATGCGCGACGGGCGGATCGAGCAGGACGGCCCGCCCGAGCAGGTCTACCAGCAGCCGGCCACCCGGTTCGTCGCCTCCTTCCTCGGCAGCATGAACATCCTCGACCTGACCGGGTCGCACACCGTCCTGCCCACGCAACCGCACGCCGCGCTCGCCGACGACCGGCTTGGTTGTTTCGGTGTCCGGCCGGAAGACCTCCGAGTGGTGGCGGGGTCCGAGGACGCCACCGGCGCGGACCTCGTGCTGCACGGCACGGTCGAGGAGAACGAACTGCTGGGCCGGGAACGGCTCGTGCACTTCCGTACCGGCGATGAACAGCGCGTCCGGGTGCGCATGCCCGCCCAACAGGCGGTGCCCGCCGAGATCACGGTCGTGGCGAATACCGCGGACATCCACCTCTTCGACATCGCGGGCCGACGGCTCCCCGACACACTGCCACCATCGAGCGGATCCCTCTAGACGTTGCGTGTGTCTCCGTCCAGCCAGGCATCACCAGACCGAGACACACGCCCCGTGCTTGACCACACGTACCGCGCTCATCATCGAATGAGGAACAGCACATGTCATTCTGGTTGGAAACTCGCATGCACCGGGCCGCCCCGGCTGTGATCGGACACCGGGGCGCACCCGAGCTGGCGATCGAGAACAGTGCACGCTCCTTCGAACTGGCACTATCTGCCGGTGCCGATATCCTCGAAACCGATGTCCAGCTGACCGTCGACGGCCACATCGTCTGCTTTCATGACGACGATTTCCGCCGCCTGTGCGGAAAGTCGGAGCGCATGGACGCGGTGTCACTGTCCGATGCTCGCGAAATCTTCCCGAGCATACTCGAATTCAATGACTTCCTCGCCCTGACGGGCACCTCCCCGATTATCGTGGACGTGAAGTTTGCCGGGCGTCGCGAGATCGATCGGTTCGTCGAAGCGGTCGAAAATCACGGCGCTCTGGAACGCAGCCTGTTTTCGGCTTACACGCCGTCCATTGCGGCACTGATCCGGGACCGTTCTCCGGAAGCGGGCATCGGAACGTTCTTCCCCGGTGGCGCCGATGCCATGGCGACCGCACGCGCTGTCGGCGCGCGGTGGATACGCGTGCTGCCGAGGGACTATGAGCCCGGCGTCCTGGACAATCTTCGTGCCGCAGGGTTCTCGACGATCGCAGTCGCCGCGCCGCTGTCAAGTTTCGGCACCCCAACCGACCGGCCCGCCCTCGAACAGCTCGCTGCGCTGGGCATCGACGCCATCATCACCGACAAGCCCGAACTCGCGGCCGAGGTGTTCAAGGGATGATCTTCCCGGGCGGTGCGCGGATGCCTGTTCGACCCAACACACATAGGAAACATAGGAGTTGATCACGGATGCACGGAAAAGCACGCGTGAACGGCGCGCTGCACGCCTACCAAGAAGTGGGCGATCACGACGCACCTCCCATCATCCTTCTCCACGGCGGGCGGGGTAATTCAGATGTTCCCGGGACATTCGCCGCATTTCAGTCACTCGGCGACGAATTCCGTGTGATCGCTTACCAGCGGCGCGGCCTCGGCGAATCCGAAACCAGGGAACCGCTGACTGTTGATCAGCTGGTGGAGGATCTTGAGTCCTTGCGGTCAGCACTGGTCGGATCGTCCCCGGCGACGCTCATCGGGATATCGTTCGGCGCGCAACTCGCCATGATGCACGCCCTGCGGTACCAAGGGAGTGTTTCCCGACTCGTCCTCATCGGCGGCACAGCCAGTGACGAATTCGTGGACCTGGCGCTCGCCCATTACGAAAAGCGTGCACACCAAGCACCGATGGCCACCCGGGACATGGTCGAAAGATTTCTCCGCGGGCGACTCGTGAGCGACACCGAGCACCGGATGATCATGTTTGCCATGAGCCGGCTGTACAACGAGAACACATCGGCCGAGGCAGCGCTCAGGTCGGCGCTCATGAACCCTGTCAACACGGACCTTCACGCGCGTCTGTATCTCGGAAAGTCCTACGACATACGCGATCGGCTCCCGTCATTGCGCATTCCTGCACTGGTTATGTGCGGGGAGGACGACTGGGTCACGCCGCCCGCCTGCTCCGCCGAAATCGCCGACCTGATCGAAAGCTCAGAACTCGTGGTGATGCCAAAATTGGGCCACACCGTGCAAAACCAGGCGAACGAGGAAGTCATTGGCCGCATCCGAACGTTCCTGACGGGGGACAAATAGCGCGTCCGTAGAAGCAAGCAACGGGCCGGCGCACGGGCCGGCAGGACCCTACGTGTACGCACCGAACTGCTCGGCAGCGACAGGTTGGTAGACTTTGGGGTCGCCGGTCATCGGGTAGGCACACGCCAGTCGACTGGAGCCCTCGTGCCGTCCGATGGAGCCCCCGTGCCGTCCGAGTGGTCGCGCGGGTGCCTCGTGCGCCGATACGAATCTTCGACGAAGGGGAAGCACCCTGTGGCTACCGCCACGTATCTACGGCTCGCCGATGAGCTCGCGGACGCGATGAAGGATGCGCCCCCCGGAACTCGGCTCCCCTCGGAAAACGAGTTGGCAGCCCAGCATCAAGTGAGTCGTCTGACCTCGCGAATGGCGCTTGAGGAGTTGCAGCGCCGACACCTGGTGTCCCGGACACGCGGCTCAGGCACCTACGTAGCCAGGCGACTTGAGTACACCGTGAGTGACAAGGGGAGCCCGAGCTGGACGGAGACGGTGAAGCAGGCGGGAGGAAAGCCTGAAATCAGCGTTCTCAGCGTCGAGACGATGCATGCCCCGGCCTCTCTGCGCGAGACGCTGCGCCTCACGGAAAACACTCAGGTCGTCAAGCTGGTTCGACTGGGAAAGATCGACGGCATCCCGGCGAACTACAACACCATGTACTTTCCCGCCGACCTCGCTCCAGGGTTCAGCGATCTGCTCTCCAATGGAGGGTCCACGCACAAGCTGATGGTCGCTCTTGGTTTTGCACCGAGACGGCTGTGGATGAGCGCTGAACTCGAAGTGGTCGACGAGGAAGCCGGTCGGCATCTACTGCTCGATGGTCGTCCTCTCGTATGGCGCTTTCGAAGCTGCCTCGTCGACACAAAGACCGGCCGCAGAGTCGAGACCGCCGACGGCTGGACCCGACCCGACGTTCTACGAGTGAAATATGAGCTAGGAGACACCGAATGACCACCCTGGTTCAGAATCGGGTGGCCGTCGCGGTCTCGATCCCAACGTCGACAACCCCCAGGGCTTCGGCGTAGTCGCGTGACCTCCGTTTCGTGATCATGTGAGTCCGAGGAGGGCGAGAGGTCGGCTGGCATCGCAGGCGTTGCGCCGGAGGCCGGCGGCGATGCTGCTCTTCCCGGCGAGGCGAAGGGCGCCGATGGCGAGGTTGCGCCAGGTCCCCATGGCGCGGGGTGCGGAGCCGGTTCGCAGCTGGGAGGCGTCATCGGCGAACGTCACGTCTCGGACATGGTGCAGGGCTTCGATCTTCCAGTGGCTGCGGATCAGCCGAGCAAGCTCGGCGGGTGTGGTCTGTTCCGCAGTGAGGCTGCACGGACGGCGGGGCGTCGGTGATCCACTCACCCACGGCCGGCGGGAAGGCGCTCCGGCCAGAACCGCCCACGCGGTCAGCGCAAGCATGACGACCAGAGCGTGCCGTACGCCGCGCGGATCGCGAGGGTCGGGCACCTCGGCCAGACGCTCCGGCAGGCCCGGGATCTCCCCGGGTACGGCCCCGGGTTGCTCGCGGAGTTGGTCAAAGGCAAGCGGGATCGGCGATGACGCGTCGGCAGGCGCGGTTCATTCGCCCCCGGTGTCCTCGGCCTCCCAGCGAAGCAGGTCGCCCGGCTGGCACTTGAGCACCTCGCAGAGCGCGGCGAGCGTCGCAAAGCGCACCGCCTTGGCGCGGCCGTTCTTGAGTACCGCCAGGTTGGCGGGCGTGATCCCTACGCGGTCCGCGAGTTCGCCCACGGACATCTTCCGCCTGGCCAGCATCACGTCGATGTCGACGGCGATCGGCATCAGATCACCTCGTCCAGCTCGGCCTGCATCTGCGCCGCTTCGACGTCGCGGGCGACGGCCTGGGCGAGCAGCATCCGCAGCACGAGCACGATGAGCGCGACTCCCAGGATGGCCACGCCGATCCCGCCCATGATGAGGGTGACGCCCGGGTCGTCCCGCTGGCCGGGCGCATTCAGGGCCGTGACCGCGAACCACACGAGAGCAGCCGCAACGATCGCGCCGATGATGACGTCCACGTACCGGAAGGCGGCGTGGGAGAACACGGTTCCGCGTCGCACCATCGTTACCAGTCGCCATACACAGACCAGGGCGACCTGGGCCGTCCCGATGCCCAGGATCGTGATCACGCGCAGCGGGGTCAGTGGGAGCGACCCGTCCTCCGGGTCACTCCCACTGACCAACGCCCACACCATCAATGCCTGTACGAACACGGTGCCGGTGAGCACCACCACGAGCACGGCGCGCAGCGCGCGCACTGTCAGCGTTCCCATGACCCATCTTTCCATCGAGCTACGATGGGAATCTATCGAATCTCGATAGGTTAAGCAAAGGCTGGGTCGGAGAGTGGGCGGCGGTTTCGCACCCTGGCGGGATGCCGCCGCCCCCTCCTGCGGCATGGCGCGATGCGAAGGCGCCCTGCGGCTTCCCCCGGGGGATGCGGTTGCGGGCGGGTTGTATGTGCCGGACCTGATTGTCAGTGATCAGAGGTCGGCCAGTCTCCGGCGCAGGAAGGCCCGTTCCCGCTCGTTGTCGACGAACGCGAGCGCGGCCCGGTAGGCCGCGGCCGCCTCGGCAGTGCGACCGAGTCTGCGCAGCAGATCCGCCCGCGCCGCCGGGAGCGGGTGGTAGCCCCGCAATGCGTCGGCGTTCAGCGCGTCCAATGCCGCGAGACCAGCCTCTGGGCCGTCGCGCATCGCCACGGCCACCGCCCGGTTGAGCTCGACCACCGGCGATGGAGACACCCGCAACAGCACGTCGTAGAGCGCCACGACCTGCGGCCAGTCGGTCGTGGCGACGTCGGCGGCCTCAGCGTGCACGGCCGCGATCGCCGCCTGCAGTGCGTACGGGCCGGAGCGAGGCCCGCGCAGGGCGGCGACGACCAGGTCGCGGCCCTCGCTGATGCGGTCGGCGTCCCACAGAGCGCGGTCCTGGTCCGCCAGCGGCACCAGTTCCCCCGCCGCGTCGACGCGGGCAGCGCGGCGGGCGTCGACCAGCAGCAGCAGCGCGAGCAGTCCGCTCACCTCGGGTTCGGCGGGCAACAGCCGGTGCAGGATACGTGCCAGCCGGACCGCCTCGTCGGTGAGGTCGGCGCGCACCAGGTCCTCGCCCGCGCTGGCGGCGTAGCCCTCCGTGAAGATCAGGTAGACCACCCGCAGCACACCGGGAATACGCCCGGCCAGCTCGTCCGCCTCGGGCACACGGAAGGAGATCCGCGCGGCGCGGATCTTGCGCTTGGCCCGCACGATCCGCTGCGCCATGGTGGCCTCCGGCACCAGAAAGGCCCGCGCCACCTCGGGTGTGGACAGCCCCGCGAGGCACCGGAGCGTCAGCGCGACCTGGGCCTCGACCGCCAGTGCGGGATGGCAGCAGGTGAAGAACAGGCGCAGCCGTTCGTCGGGGACGTCGTCGCTCTCCCGCTCGGGCACCGCGGGGACGAGTTGCCGCGCCTCGACGTGCATGATCGCGAGTCGCTCGGCGTAGGCCCTGTCCCGCCGCAAGCGGTCGACGGCCTTGCGCCGCGCGGTGGTGAGCAACCAGGCCACGGGGGTCGTCGGCACCCCGTCGACGGGCCAGCGCTCCAGCGCGGCCTCGACGGCCTCGGACGCTGCGTCCTCGGCGAGGTCGAGGTCACCGAACTGGCGCACGAGCATGGCGAGCAGCCGGCCCCGCTCCTCACGAAACACCGCCTCGACCACGCCGGCTGCTCGCCCGCCGGTCATGACAGGTCGAGGACCTGGATCGGGCGCACCTCGACCCGTCCGGCGCGGGCCCCGGGGCAGCGGGCAGCCCAGTCGATCGCGGCATCCAGATCGGGGAGGTCGAGGATGTAGTAGCCGCCCAGATACTCCCGGGTCTCGGCAAAGGGCCCGTCGGTGACCATGCGCTCCCCGTTCTTGCCCACCTGGACGGAGGTGGCGGTCTCGAAGGAGTCCAGCACATTGCTGTCAACCATGACCCCGGCGTCGTACACGGCCTTGTGGTACGCCATGAACGCCTCCATGAGGCCCTGGTCGGCTTCGGCCGTCGAGGGCTCGGCATCCTGAGTGCCGATGATAAGCAGCATGTACTTCACGGTGAACTCCTCTTTCGTCGTTCGTCGGGTTCGTGCGTTGCCCATGGTGCGGCAACACCGGGATGACGAATGGCGAGGCCGCGGATCGACAACCCGCCAGAAGAATTTTCAGGCCCGCGCGATCGGCCCCACGCAGCCAGGCTCTTCCTGCTGTGTCAGATTGCCTGGGAGAGACGTCGGACGCCTTCCTCGATCTGGTCGGCGGAGACCTGCCCGTAGGTGAGGCGGAGGTAGGCGCCGTCGGGTTCGGCGGGGAACCAGGGGGTGCCGGGGGAGACGAGGACTCCGGCTGCCAGTGCGCGTGCGGCGAGGACGTCGGCATCGGTGCCGTCCGGAAACCTGACCCATACGTGCATACCGCCCCGGGGCACACATGTGACGTGCACTGCGGGCAGGTGGACAGTGAGGGCCCGCAGGAGGGTGTCACGGCGGTCGTTGAGCTGACGGGACACGACGCGCAGGTGGCGGGGCAAGGCGGTGGAGGTGAGGAAGTCGAGCGCGGCGGCTTGCAGGGGGCCCGAGACATAGAGGTCGTCTAGGACCTTGGCCGCGCGCAGCCGGGCGAGGGCCGGCCCTCGGGCGGCGAGCGCGGCCACGCGCAGGCCGGGGGCGATGGACTTGGTGAGGGAACGCACATGCACGATGTGCCCGTTCTCGTCGGCGGACATGAGCGTCGCCGGCACGGGGGTGTCGATGGCCAGATCCCGGGCGTAGTCGTCCTCGATGACGAACACGGAGTGCCGTGTCGCGGCGTCGAGGAGTTGGGTGCGGCGTTCGGGGGCCAGGGTGGTTCCGGTGGGGTTGGCGAACAGGGGCTGGACGACCACAAGGTGAGCCCCGGTGCGGGTCAAGGCGTCGTCGAGCAGGTCGGTACGCATTCCGTGAGCGTCGGTGGGGACGGGTACGACCTCAAGGCCGTGGGTGCGGGCGATGGAGATCGCGCCGAGATAGGCAGGGCTTTCCATGAGGATGGGCCGGCCGGGACGGGCCAGGGCGCGGATGGCGATCGACAGGGCGCTCTGTCCGCCGGCGGTGACGACGACCTCGTCGTGGGAAACGCCGCCGATCGCGCGGGCGAACCATCGCCGCAATGCCTCCTCGCCGTCGACGGGTGAGCGTCCCCACACCCCCGGGCGGCGTCCGGCGCGGGCGAGTGAGGCACCCAGCGCCCGGGTCGGGATGGTCTCCTCGTCCAGATAGCCGCCCGACAACCGAATCGTGCCCGCTGGAGGGTCGGTCACCAGGTCCAGTGCGCGCACCGCTGCGTCGGGGGTCCGCCCGCCGAGCACGGCCTGCTGCCAGGCGGTGTCCCGAGGTGCCGGGGCTCGGCGGGCGGCGACGAACGTACCGGCGGCCGGGCGGACTTCCACGAGCCCCGCGGCAGCCAACTCCCGGGTCACGGCCTGCACCGTCGCAGGCGACACCCGGTATTCACGTTGCAGCGTACGCACCGTCGGCAAGCGCGTCCCCGCCGGCTCGCGTGCGGCCATCTCATGCAGCGCCGCCAGTAGCACAGCTCGGCTGCTATCGTTTTCCATGAAGGATAAGAGTAACGCAACTGAACATACTGCGGTTTCGGGTAACAGTTCGCCGCGTGCAACGACGACAGCCTGGGTGCTGGGCGGGCTGGGGGTGCTGGCATTCAGTCTGTCGCTGCCGGCCAACAAGATCGCCGTCACGGGTATCGACGCGGTCGGGATCACGATGTGGCGGGCGGCGATCGCCGGCGTCCTGGCCGGTGTCCATCTGCTGGCGGTGCGGGCGCCGGTCCCGCGCGGGGCTGCCGCCGCACGCCTGGCGGTGTCCGGCCTCGGTGTCGTAGGCGGATTCCCGTTGCTGTCCTCTCTCGCGCTGCAGTCGATCGACTCGGGACGAGCGGCAGTCATCCTCGGGCTGCTGCCGGCGGTCACCGCGATGTTCGCCCAGGTGATCGGGGACGAGCGACTCTCGGCCGGCTTCTGGGCGGCATCCCTGGCCGGGATCGCCGTGCTCACCACCTATCTGGTGTTGACCCGGCCCGGTGCGGCGACCACCGGATTCGGCTGGGGAGACCTGGCCATGCTGGGAGCCACCGTGTGCTCCGGCTTCGGGTATGCGCTCGGAGCCGGAGAGGCCAAGAGCATCGGCGGCGCCCGCAGTATCTCCTGGACGCTTGTCCTGCTGCTGCCGCTGTCGATCCCGGCCGCGTGCATCGCCTCCCTGACCGACACCTACGACCTGAGACCCTCGGTGATCCTCGGAATGGCCTACATCGCCGTCGTCTCCCAACTGCTGGGATTCTTCGCCTGGTACGGCGGCCTGGCCCGCGGCGGCATCGGCCGCGTCGGCCAGATCCAGCAGGTTCAGCCGATCCTCACCCTCGTCGCCTCCGCCGCACTCCTGGGCGAACCCCTCGCAGCCGACACCTACCTCGTCGGCGTCGCCATCGCCGCACTCGTGTGGCTCGCCCAGCGCACCCGTGCCACGGCCACGCCTGCTGCCTCCCGGCCCGGGCTCCCGCCTCCATACGTCGTCCCGGATGAACTGGACCGCGAGAGCAACAGATCATGACCGGCATGGCAGGTCGGCCGCTCTTCCGGCGGCTTCGGCAAGCGCCCCGGCGCCGGTCCTCAGCCGCAGCTGAGCCGGCCGGCAGCAACCTTGGCCGTGAGGACCCGGTGCACGGCGGCGGCGACCTTGGCACGGAAGGAGGCGTCCGTCGCCATCCGGGACTGGATCGCCTGTGCCATCGCCGGCACGGTGGACGGCTGGACCGTGAGGATCATGTCACCCCCGGCGTTGACGAAGTTCACCGCCCGCTGGGCCGGGGTGTAGGAGCGGACCGCGACGGCCTTCCCGAGGTCGTCGGAGATGACCACGCCCTGGAAACCGAGCCGGCTGCGCAGCAGCGAACCGATGACCGTCGGGGAGAACACCGCCAGATGCCCCGCGTCGATCTTGGTGTATTTCGCCAGGGAGACCATCACGAACGGCGACCCGGCCTCGATCCCGCTGCGGAACGGCGTGAGGCTCGAACTGGAGGCGGTCGTCACCGAGTCGACGACGTTCGCCGTGGTGTCGGTGTTGCCGATCACCCGGCCCAGCCCGGGAAAGTGCTTGACGGTGGTCATGACCCCGGCCTTGCGGAAGCCGGCCGCGAAGGCGCCGCTGTGCGAGGTCACGGTGCCGGGCGTGTGGCCGTACTCGCGGTGGTAATGGCCGATGGGGCCGTTGCGGGTACCGAGGCTCGCGGGCACCACGTCGGCGACCGGGGCGAGGTTGAGATCGAGGCCGGCCGCCCTGAGCTGCCGCGCCCATCCCTCCGCACGGTCGCGCAGCGTCGTGGTGCTCCAGGTGCCCTGGGTCAGGGCGGCGGGGATGGCCGAGAAGCCGGGGCCGTTGAGCACCTGGACCTGGCCGCCTTCCTGATCGGTCGCCACGATCATTCCGACCCGCCGCCCGGCGACCGTGTCCGCCTGCCCGCGCACCCCATCGACCACCTTCTTCGTGGCCACGGTCCCGGCGGAGCTGCGCCCGGTCAGCATGACGGACCCCACGTGGTAGGCGCGCAGGGTATGCAGGTCCGTGGTGCTGGGGCGGGTGGCGGCGACGCCGCCCATGAACAACTGCCCGACGCGCTGCGCCTGGGTCATCGCCGTATAGACCCGGTCGGCGCAGGTGGTGGCCGTCGAGCGGGCCGGGGCGGCGGAGCCCGACGTGTGAGCGGCGCCCGCGGCCGCCGCCGACGCGGTGCACGCGCTCGCGGCAAGCAGGGTGGTGACGAGTCCAACGCCGGCACGCAGGGCGGGGGAACGGCCGCCGGTGCGCTGTCGGACGGGTATGACCATGGTGCGCTCCTGACTCATGAAGAGTGCTGGCCGTGCTGGACCGGCGAGCCGCCGCCCGGCAGCGGGTCGTAAGCCGCCCGCACTCGCCGCGGTCCCACACGCTACGCCGAACGGGTGAGGTGTGCGCGCTGTGCGCGGCGCGGACGGGCCGCCGCCGTGGTGTCGGCAGTGCCCGGCGGCGGTGCCCTGACGGCGGCGGCTCGGGGCGGGGTGGGGCGGGTGAGGTGGGTCCGGTCAGCCCAGTGATGCGCTTGCCGCACGCAGCTCGTCCAGGGCGGCCAGGATGTACCCGGCGAACTCGTCCTTGGCATCGCGGTCACCCTCGGACCATTCGGCGTACCCGCGTTTGAAGGCGAGGACGCCCAGCTCGCCCGCGAGGGCCGCGGTCGGATCCGGCACACCGCGGGCGACGAGAGCGGTTGTCATCGCGGCCGCGAGGCTGACGCTCTTGAGGGCGTCACGCTCCTGAAGCTCGGCGCTGGCGGCGACGGCCGCCTTGAGGCGAGGAGCGAGCTCCCGATTCATGGGGCCCATCGCCGTCGAGGCCCGCTTGAGACCGGCAGCGACCGCCTCGAGCGGGCTGGCGTCACCGGGCGCCTCGGCGATCCCCTCGGTCAGCAGTCGGCTCAGCGTCTCCTGTCCGGCCACCAGCAGCTCGCGCTTGTCGGGGAAGTGCCGGAAGAAGGTGCTCTTGGTGACCCCGGCGCGTTCGGCGATCTGCGCGACCGTCGTGGCGTCGTACCCCTGCTCGGTGAACAGATCGACGGCAGCCACGACTAGGCGTTCACGCGCTCCCGGTTCCCATCGACCCATGATCTCCATCCTAGGCGATGGGACTCTTGTCCCATCACTCGGCTACAGTGATGGGACAAGAGTCCCATCACTTTGCGGGAGTGTTTCCATGCGCGTTTTCGTCACCGGTGGCACCGGCCTGATCGGGTCCGCCGTCGTCGCCGAACTCCTCGGCAATGGCCACACCGTCCTCACGCTCGCCCGCTCCGAAGCGTCGGCACGGGCCGCCGAGGCGGCCGGCGCCGAGCCGCTCCGGGGAGCCCTCGCCGACCTCGACACCCTTCGCACCGGCGTCACTCGGACCGACGGGGTGATCCACCTCGCATTCGGCAATGACTTCAGCAGCCCCGAGGCCCTCGCACAGTCGGTCGCCGAGGAAACTGCCGCCCTGGAGACCCTCGGCGAGCGACTCGTCGGCAGCGACCGCCCCTTCGTCACCGTCTCGGGCACGCCCCAGGCGCCGGGCCGCGCCTCCATCGAGGCCGACCCGGTGCCGACCGACGGGCCGGTCGGTGGTCGCGGTCGCGCGGTCACGGCGGTCCTGGGCCTTGCCTCGCGCGGGGTCCGGAGCACGGCCGTACGCCTGCCGCGCACGGTGCACAACCAGGGCACGGGCGGGTTCGCCGGTCTGCTGACCGACATCGCACGCCGAACCGGGGTGTCCGGCTACCCGGGCGACGGCGCACAGCGCTGGCCGGCCGTGCACGCACTGGACGCGGCCGTCCTCTTCCGGCTCGCCCTGGAGCAGGCGGAAGCCGGTACCTCCTGGCACGCCGTGGCCGACGAGGGAGACGAAGTACGTGACATCGCGGCGGTCATCGGCCGACGGCTGGGCCTGCCGGTCGAGTCGGTGCCGACGGAGACCTACGGCCCCCTCGGTCCCATCTTCGCGACCGACCAGCCCTCGTCCAGCACCCACACCCGGCAGGCGCTCGGCTGGCAGCCGAAACACCCCAGCCTTCTGGAGGACCTGGCGAACATCCAGCCCTGACCAGCGGGGAAGACCAGGCAGGCTCGCTGCCAGCACCCGGGCCTGGCCCCAACGGCTCGGCCTTTGTGGTCTACCAAGACCGTTCTTCCATGCCTCCGCTGCCGACAATCAGCTTGGTGATTCGCTCTTCGTCAAGCCTCTGTGCGGTGATCGCGGCGGGGGGCAGCTCGCAGGTCGGGGTGCCGATGACGACGAGTGTCATTCCGGCCGCGAGTACGGCTTCGGCTCCCACCGCCGAGTCCTCGAATCCGTAGGAGAGTTCCGGCTCCGCGCCGACGTGCTCGCACGCCGTCAGGTAGACCGCCGGGTCCGGTTTCGCCGCGCCCGCCTCCGCTGCCGTGCAGACCGTTTCGAAGGCATCGAGAAGGCCCGCGTGATCCAGCATCAGCTTGACGACTTCGGCAGGGCCGTTGGAGGCGACTGCGAGCGGCATGTGCCGATGAAGCTCCCCGATCAGGGTGGTGGCGCCGGGCAACGAGGGTGGCGGTGCGTCGTCGACGATCGCACTCAGCCTGTCGGCGATGATTCCTTGCAGCTCCTGGACGGGAGCACCGGTCAGTCTGGAGATGATCGCTGCTCCGCTCACCACGGAACTCCCGAGAAGACTGTGCTGCTCCGATGGCTTGAGCTGGTAGCCGAACGCCTCGGCCGACGTGCTGAAGGCTTGCGCCCATGCTGCCGTGCTGTCGATGAGCAGGCCGTCGCAGTCGAAGACCGCAGCCTTTGTTCTCACGGTTTTCAGTTCATGCTCCCGACGAGCGTCTTGGTATAGGGGTGGGTGGGTGCCGAAAGAACTTCGACGGTGGCGCCCTGCTCGACGATTCGACCTCCCTGCATCACGATCAGGCGATCGGTGAGATGCTGAACGACGGCCAGATCATGAGAAATCAGCACAAAGCACAGCCGGTCGGCGTTCATGATGTCGAGAAAGAGGTTGATGATCTGCGCCTGCACCGACAGGTCGAGAGCAGACGTGGGCTCATCCGCGATGAGCAGCCCGGGACCGGTCGCCAGCGCACGTGCGATGGCGACCCGCTGACACTGTCCGCCGCTGAGCCGCCCCGGACGCCGACTGCCGACCGAACGGTTCATGCCCACCCTGGTGAGCAGTTCCTCCGCCACGGCCGCCGCTTCCTTTGCAGGCAGACGCCGTGTCACGCGAGCGGCTTCGGCCACCGAACTCTGCGCCGTGAGATGAGGCGTCAACGAGGCGAATGGGTCTTGCTGTATGAGCTGCACTCGCCGGCGGAGGGATTCGGAGCGCCGTACATCGGCCCATGGCCGACCGTTCACGGTCACGCCGGCGGAGTGGATCAGGCCGACGAGCAGCTTGGCGAGGGTGCTCTTACCGCTGCCGGACTCTCCGACGATTCCGAGGCGTTCATGTGACGAAACCCGCAGATCGATGTCGTGGAGTACCTGACGTCGCGCGTATGCGAAGTCCAGGTGGTGCGCATGGACTTCGAGCGGTCCGTCCTCTTCCGGAGGAGTCATGACGCCGTCCCTGTGCGCGTTCGCGTGAACTCGGGCTTGTGTTCCGGCTGTTCCCCGTAGCAGGCGACGGTCCGGTCTGCTGCGGGTGCCGTGATCTTCGGCGGCTGTGAGACGCAGATCTCGCGAGCCAGGGAGCAGCGGGGTGCGAACGGGCAACCGGTGCCGTGCCCGCCCGGCTGCGGCGGCCCGCCGGGAAGGGTGGGTATCCGCGATCCTGGGGTGGTGCGCTGTGGCTGGGCACTGAGCAGCGCACGTGTATAGGGATGCCGTGGGTCATCGAGCAGTCGGCGAGTGGGCGCGGCCTCGATGGAGCGTCCCGCGTAAATGACGACGGTCGTGTCTGTCGCCGCCGCGATCGCGCCCAGGTCGTGGGAGACCATGAGGAGCGCGAGGCGCTGTTCCTGGCGCAGTTCGTTCAGCAGATTGAGGATGCTCATGCGGACGGACGCGTCCAGGGCGGTCGTCGGTTCGTCGGCCACCAGGATTTTCGGACGTGTGGCCAGCGCCAGCGCGATCATCACTCGTTGCCGCATGCCCCCGGACAGTTCGTGTGCGCGGGCGTCGAGAAGTTCGCGGGTCGGCTCAAGTCGTACCGACTCAAGCAGCCGCAGGGACGTCTGTGCGACATCCGCCCGTCGGTCCGCGAGGGATACGGCTTCGGCGAGTTGCGCGCGAACACGCCGAAGGGGATTGAGGCTCGACATGCTCGCCTGGGGGACGAGAGTGATGCTTCGGCCCTGCCATCGACGCCATGCGCGGTCGTCGGCGTGCGTCAGGTCGTTGTCCTCGATACGGAGGGAGCCGCTGGTGATCCGGCCTCCGGAGCGACGCAGCAGACCTGTTGCGGTCCGGACGGTCATGGTCTTGCCCGATCCGGTTTCACCGACCAGGCCGACTGCTTGGCCTTCGTGCAGTTCGAGGGAGACTCCGCTCAGTATGTCGACGTCGCCGACTTGAACATGGACATCATCGAGGGCGAGTAGCGGTCTGGTCATCGTTTGGTCCTCGCGTCGAACGAGTCGGAGATCAGGCCGAAGCCGATGCCGAGGGCGAGGATCGCAAGGCCGGGGATGATGGACACCCACCATGCGACCGGGAGCAGCGCGATACCTTGCTGCATCATCTGCCCGAGTTCCGGGGTCGGTTCCTGGACGCCGACGCCGAGGAGCGCCAGTGCCGCAAGGGCGGACATGGTCGAAACAGCATGGGTGGCGGCGTACGAGATGTTCGCCGGCAGCATCGCCGGTCCGATGTGGCGGAGCAGGATGCGCGGATAGCTGTATCCCATGAGGCGCGCGGCGATGACCGACTCGCGCTTCCTCCACAGCAGGGCCTGGGACAGGGTCAGAGTGGCGTACGGTGCCCAGCCCGCGATGACGAGAGCGATCACCACGGCGACGGCACCGGCGGGCGCTCCGAGGATCACCTGCTTGGTACCGACTGCGGCCACGATCCCCAGGACGAGCACAAGGTAGGGGATGGCGTTCAGCGCGTCGATCAAGCGGAGCGCGATGCTGCGAAGTGTCTTCGGGAGCGCCGAGACGACCAGGCCGACGGTCGTGCCCACGCAGGACGCGGCGAGCACACTGACTGTCGTCAGCACCAGGTCGATCCGACCGGCGTAGAAAAGTCGTACGAAGATGTCGCGGCCCAATTGGTCGGTGCCCAGAAGGTGGGCGGCCGACGGCGGTTGCATGGGTGTTCCCACCGCGGTCGGACTGACCGAATCCAGGACGGGGACCACGACGCAGGCCAATGCGATCACGAGAATGAGCGAGATACCGATCCACCGTTCGGTGCGCATCATGAGCGCACCGGTGCGTCTGCGGCGCCCCCTCGATCGCGTAGTACTCGTGGTGCTCGTAGTGCTCGTAGGCGTTGTCTCCAGCGTCGGCGACGATGGTGATGGGGGTGTTGTCATGGTCATCAGCGCGTCCTCGGATCGATCGCGCGGCCCACGATCGCGGCGGTCATCGTGCAGACCACGACGAGAAGACCGGCGAGCAGCGCACAGGCTTGGATGACCGGGTAGTCGGCCGCTGTGATGGCGCTGGACATCGTGTGTCCGAGGCCCGGCATGCCGAAGACCAACTCGGTGACGACCGCACCGCTGAGCAGCCAGGCGGTTTTCAACGCAAGGAAGTTGATCACAGGAAGAGCGCAACTGGGCAGCACATGAAAGACGACCAGCCGAAGTGGGGGGACGCCGCGCGCCAGGGCGGCCTCCACGAAGGGCTCGTCGAGGACGGCGCGGGCGCGCTCCAGTACGACTCTCAGGATCGCCGGAGCGAACCAGATCACCAGGGTGGCCACGGGGAGCACGAGGTAGCGGAAGTTCTCCGGGTATCCGCTCCCCCAGCCGCCTGCCGGCAGGAGCCGGCCCGCGACCGACACCGAGAGGATCAGCATGAGCCCGACCAGCGCGGTCGGTGCCGAAATGCCGACCATCGCGATGAGCCGCACCATATTGTCCAGCGTCCGGGACCGCGCGAGGGCCACCGCAAGCCCGAGGACGATGCCGATCAACGCAGACGTCACGACGGTCAGCGCGGTCATGATCGCCGTTGTGCCGAGATTGCCGAGGGCAATGGTCGAGACGGGGACGCTGAGATTCTGGTACGAGAAACCCATGTCTCCATGCAGGAGCCCGACCAGGTAGCTGCCGAACTGCACCAGCACAGGTCGGTCGAGGCCGAAGGAATGACGGATCGCCACCACTTGACTCGGCGCGGGCGGCTGCCCTCCGTTCTGGTTCATGGCGTACTGATAGGCAGGGTCACCCAGCACGACGCGAATCAGAAAGAACGTCACCACCACGACGCAGAAGGCGACGATCAACGCGTTCGGAACCGGTGCCAGCGACGCGGCGAGTTTCCGTAGGGAGGCGCGCCGACGGCGGCCCGGGTCACCCCGGACAGCGGCGCTTTCGGGCGTATCGACGATCGCCATCTTCAACTCCTCGACAAAGGGAATCGGGTGGGAGATGCTCCGACGGCCGGGGCCCGGACCCCGGCCGTCACGATCGGTCACGGCACGGTGATGTACGCCGCTTGGATGTTGCCGAGAACGGACTTCGGCAGAGAACTCCCGGCGACGTAGCTCAACGTGGTCAACGGGATGATCGGCAGTTCTTCGGCATACAGTGCGTTCGCCTGCTGAACCAAGCGTGGCGTCTCTTCCTTCGTGGCCGTGGCCAGCTTGTCGCTCAGCGAGTCCATTTCAGGGGAATCGAAGCCGGAACGGGCCCTGCCGCCCGCGTTCTTCAGGTAGAAACCGCTGAGGTAGGTTGCCGAGTCGTCATAGAAGCCGGTCCAGCCCACGAACATGCCCCAATTCGTCTTCGGCCACTCACCGGACTGCGCAAAGGGGACCTGGCGGAGGTTGACCGTGATGCCGATTTCCTTCAGTTGCTGCTGTACGACCTGCGCGACGAGCGGGAGTTGCCACACCGCATCCGAGTAGGCGGTCAGCGGGATGCTGCAACCGTTCTCGCACGGTGTGCCGACGAGAAGCGATTTCGCCTTGGCGATGTCCCGGGCCGTGGGCCGCACATTCGGAGAGGCACCGTTCTGATTCCACGGGATGCCATACAGCGGGGCACCGATGCTCTTCCCGCCCAGCGCCGTCTCCGAGATCTGCTTCCGGTCGACGGCGAGGTTGATCGCCTGGCGGATCTTCGAGTTCGCGAGGAGCGGGTTCTTGAAGTTGGGCAGCAGATACAGCGATCCACCGGGCCACGCGGCGACATCCTGGCGCAGGTCTCCGTTGAGCTGCGACAAAAGATTTCCAGGAAGGTTTTCCGCGTATTCGACCTGGCCACTCTTCAGCTGAGCGAGCCGAGTTGCCGCGTTCGGGACACCGCTCACCACGATTTTCTTCGTCTTCGGCTTGGTTCCCGAGTAGTACGGATTTCCGGTGAAGGCGTACTGACCAGTGGTGAAGTCCGCGGACTCGACCTGGAACCGGCCCGCCGAGACCGGATGCTGCCAGAAGGCGTTCCCCTTCGCGACTCCCTTGGCGGGGAGAATCACCATTTCAGGCATCGCCAGTTCTTTCGCGAAGTCCGGCTCGGGTTTCTTGAACTCGAACACGACACTGTCGCCACCCGCAACGGCGACGGAAGAAAGGTTGCTGAAGAAGTTTCCGACGAAGTTGTCGCCGGTCACGCCCGGCAGGCCCTTCAGCCGCTTGAAGGTCGCCGCGACGTCGGATGCGGTCAGCGCGGTTCCGTCGGAGAACTTGAGGCCGGGTTTGAGTGCGACGGTCCAGCCGAGACGGTCCTTGGACTCGGTCACGGACCTGGCGAGCAGGGGCTGTCCGCCTTGGGTGCCGACGTTGTACGTAGTGAGAAACCCGCCCCAGAAGTAGGTGAACTGAACAGCTTCATAAGAGGCGTTGGCCATCGGGTCGAGCGTCTTGACGATCGCGTCGTCCGCGATGCGGATCGTGCTGGGGGCCGCGGACGATGAAGCCCGCGTCGTGTCCGAGGTGGAGGTGCTGCAACCGGTCAGGGCGACGAGGGCCGCGGCGACGACCGCCGCGGCTGCGGCATGCCGTCGTGTGCGGGACCGCACTGTTACGGCGGTGGTCCCGGCTGTCGTACTGTTCACGGCTTTCCTTTGGGTGTGTGGAGTGTTCAGGGGGTCGAGCGGCGAGGGCAACGGGGTTGGCTTTCCGTCGCTCACGCTGGTCGGTCGAGCGGAATTACCTGATGCTGGAGCTGGATCAGTGACGACGGCGTGGCTACCCGGGTCGGCGAGGAATAGGATTCGAGTCCGCTCGCCGAGCTGGATTCCATCGAGGACCACCTGGAATTGCCGTTGTGGCGGTACAGCATTCCTCCCGGGCCCATACCCGGATGCAGGGCCAGCTCGATCGAGATCTGTGTCCCGTAATCAGCGGTCGGCCCCACCCATCGTTGTCGACCTACGCCGTCCAACTCCAGCTCCAGCGTGAAGCGGTCGACAGTGCAGTCGATGCCGAATCGGAACCTGCCGTCCTCGGACACAAGCCATGCGATGTAGTCCCGATAAGGGCCGGGGCGCAACGCTCCCTCAGCCATCTTTCGGCCATGACCCGTCTCGCCGGCTTTCAGGACGAGCATCCTGTCGGGGGTGAGTGTCCCAGGTGTTTCCACCGCCCCCGTACGCCAGTCCGCGGACGGCTCGGAAAAGGGCCAGCTCAACGATTCCCGCATACGACCGTGGACATCGAGTACCTGGTAACGCAGTCCGTGCTGATCGAGCGCCATCTGAACAGCGTGCAGGTACTCGGGTGGGCCCGGCATAGCGCCGCCAGGACCGTAAACGGTGCCGGCGCCGCCGGAGGTGATGTGCAGAATGCCGTCATGCGACTGGACGTCGAACGCGATGACATGGCTGCACAGATACGCCGTCACCCCGTTCTTCCGGAACAAGTCCCAGAGTTGGGCGCCGGCTCCACGAGTGAAGCACCACTGAGGTGCCTCGCGGTAACCATTCACCGGGAACACCGGGTAGTGCCCTGCCACCACGATGTGCTCGACATCGCGATGGGCATCGATGACTGAAGTCAGCCAAGCCGCCTCCGTGTCGGCGACTTGGCGCTGCATTCCGTTGCCCATCTCCCAGGCAGGGTCCGGCTGGTGCAAAGAGATGTAGAGGAGATCCTCGAACCGGAGATAATAGGCCAGACCTTGTTGACCGTCCGGACCGTTCTGCGGCACATTCGGCCAGACCGACCGGTACACGTCCGTGCTGTTGTCGTCGTAGGTGTGGTGATTGCTTGTGGCCTGGAGGATCGGGATATCACGCTGCCGAGCCCACGCGACTTCCTGATCGATCCAGTGATCCCACTGCGCGCGTTCACCGCCATCCATGACCGCGTCGCCGGGGAAGCTGATGAACTCCGGCGCCGGCGTGAGTCTGCGAAGGACGTCGGTCACCTGCTGATGCCGGGATGCCTCGACGCGGTCCGGCACCCCGGAACACGAGTCGGCGTACTGCACGAATTGATGCCCGCGCCCGCGGGGGACCAATGCGCGGATCGGCGAATCGCCGATGTTCCAGGTCATCGCCCGTCACTCCGGTACGGTGCGGAGCCCTGGTCGGACCAACGGGAACCGTCCCAGACGAACGTCGTGTCGCACGCATCGATGACCGCCGCCGCCGATCCGGGCAGCGCCTGCGCAGCGGGCCGTGCCGTCCGCCGAACCGTGATCCGGTCCGCCACCCGTTCGATGGTCACGGTCGTGGCGTCGTAGGGTGCCTCGGCCAGCGCGCCGTGCGTGAGCTGGAGAATGTTGGAGCCGATCGCATGGCTACGGATATGCAAGTGGCCGGTGAGAGCGATGACCGGAGTTTCCAGCGCGGTCAGGCTCGCCCGGACGAAGTCGTGGTTGGCGGCGTCGCCCGCGTACTTCCACCCGCGGCGCGCGATCTCGTCCGCCGTGCTCAGGACAGGGAAGTGTGTGGCCCAGAGCGTCAGGGTCCGGCTGGTGCGCCGCGACAGGGCCTCATCGCACCGTGTCATACGGAAGCCTGCTCCGTCACGGACGAGTCCTCCGGCCAGCAGGTCGGCGTCGAGCCCCGGTATCGCCTGGGCGTGAAGCTGCTGGACATGACGCGCACCGCTGAGAGCCGCCGAGAGGGAATCTCTTTCTCCCGATCGCGGGACATCATGGTTCCCCGGGATGACATACACCGGTACATC
Source organism: Streptomyces sp. NPDC004752 (assembly GCF_053601275.1). Lineage (NCBI taxonomy): Bacteria > Bacillati > Actinomycetota > Actinomycetes > Kitasatosporales > Streptomycetaceae > Streptomyces > Streptomyces sp. NPDC004752. The sequence goes on from NZ_JBSGBN010000073.1 coordinate 43,391, forward strand.
GAGCATCCCGAACCGCTGTACGGCGCGGGCATATTCGTCCACAACAGGTCGGTCGGCGAAGTCGCCGAGCACAAGCAGCGCTTCGATATCGCTGTCCATCGTCTGAAGGGCCGCATCCAGCAGCTCCCGGCTACGCCCCCGCTCGACAGGACCGTTGAATTCGGCGGACGGCGACCGGGGCGGAGCGAGATGCAGATCCGTCAGGACGCCCAACTTGAAGCTTTTCATGAGTGCCATCGCGTCAGATCCGGTGTTCGATGATGATGTCGGCGGCGAGTTTTTGGTGCCGCACCGCGCTCGCGTCGTTCAAGGACAGGACAACGAAAATTGCGTCGATCACCGTGATGTGGACGATGCGGCTGGCCATCGCCTCCACTCGATAAGCCGTTTCCGCGGTTCCTGCCACAAGGACGTCGTCCGAGATCTCGGTCAAGGGCGAGGCGGAAAAGCTCGTCAAGGCGACTACAGTCGCGCCGGCCGCCTTCGCTGCCCTCGCCGCCGCAAGTGTCTCGGTCGTCGACCCGGTATGGCTGATGACGAACAGCACATCCTCGTTCGTCAGCATGCGCGCAGCGACATGCTGTGCGTGCACGTCCCCTACATGACGTGCGTCGATGCCGATCGTGACCATACGCTGTGCGGCGTCCGCGGCCACGGGCGAGGACGTTCCCACGGCGCAGAAGAGGACACGTTTCGCGCCGCGCAGCGCCTCGGCGATTCGGGCGACGGCGTTGAAGTCGATGACCGAAGCGGCCTGTTCGAGGGCGGCGGCAGTGCCCACGATGACTTTACGGGCTGCGCTCGGCGGGGTGTCGCCAGGGTCTATGGCAGCCAGCAGCTGCTTCTCAGTTGAGAAGGACTCGCGGGCGAGACGAATCTTCAGCTCCTGGAAGCCCCGAAGTCCGATGCTCACGCACATACGGACCACCGAAGAAGCCGAGGAGTCCGCCAGGGCGGCGAGTTCACTGATCGACAGGTGGATCACTGCTACCGGGTCGCGCAAGATCGCCTCGGCGACCTTGCGCTCCGCAAGCGACAGCGAGTTGAGGTTCACGCGAACGAGCTCCACGGTTCGTCCGGGCTGTTCGTTCTGCGTCACGGTGTCCGTCATGGCAGCGAACGTAAGCGTGAGGGTCCAACGGCAGGCATCACCGAAGTGAACAGCGACTTGAAATTTCATTGCAAGCCCAGCCATGAAATTCTGTGCCATTCATGCCGGCACGATCGGCCCGCGAGCGCTACGGCACCCTCGCGTGGAGGGGCCGCCGCATGGCGATTCGGCTCCCGACGGTGGGGCAGGCGCTGGATAGTTGCCGAGTTGTCCGCGAACTCCCCCGGATATGTTCGGGATCGGTAACAGACGCATCCCCCAGCCGGCGCTCCTCGTCCTGCAATGTGGTCGCGCGGCGGCCAGGGACCGGCGGCGAACTGCGGGAAAGCGGGGCGGACATGACACGGCATGGCGCGAAGCGGGGCTGGCACGGCAAGGTGGTCGGGGCGGCGCTCGGGGTGACGATGCTGGCCGCCGGCGCCTCCGTGTGGACCGCCCAGGCCGGAGCCGTCCACGGCTCGTCACCCCACGCAGCCGCAACGGCCACACCCGGCAGCGACGTCACACCCGGCACCCATGCCACGCCCGGCAGCGACGTCACGCCCGTGGAGGTGACCATCGCACACGCCTCGGACAAGGGAGAGCACGGCGTCAACATCACCATCGACGACGGCCCCGACCCCGTGTGGACCCCTCAAGTACTCGACGTGCTGCGCAAGTACGGGGTGAAGGCCACCTTCTGCATGGTCGGGACACAGGCACAGGCCCACCCGGACCTCGTGAAGAAGGTCGTCGCCGCCGGCCACCGGCTCTGCGACCACACCGTGTCCCACGACACCACCATGGACACCAAGTCCCACACCTACCAGTCACAGCAGATACTCGACGCCGAACGCATGATCACCAAAGCGTCCGGAGGCGTACGGCCCATGTACTACCGGGCACCCGGCGGAGCCTTCACCCCCTACAGCCGCACACTCGCCGCCTCCCACGGCATGCGCCCACTCGGCTGGAACGTCGACACCAAAGACTTCGAACAGCCCGGCACCGACACCATCATCGCCACCGTCGAACGCGAACTGCCGAACGGACCCACACTCCTCTTCCACGACGCGGGCGGCGACCGCTCCCAGACCGTCGAAGCCCTGCGCCGCATCCTCCCCCAACTCAAGGGACAGGGCCACACCTTCGGCTTCCCCGTACGCTGACCCCCCAGCCCCACCCGGTTCCACTGAGCACTCCAGCACGAGTTCCGCACCCGATGCCGCTCCGACTACGTCGGCTGCCCGACCGGCTCAGGTGGCGGGTGCCGTGGTCAGCATCCAGTGGCTGAATGTGGCATACCGCTGCGCGAACTCGGCGGCGTCAGCGGCTTGTTCAACGGCTGCGGCGTGCTCGCGGACGGCATCGAACCGGGCGGTGCGGGCGGCTTCGTACTGGGCAAGGGCCTTGGCCGTATCACTGCCATGAGCCGCACCCTGAGCCGGATCCGGCGGGCGACCGGCGACGAGATCCTGGTCCGCGCAGGGCGGGCGATGCTGCCCACGCCGTACGCCGAAGAGATCCGCGAGGAGGTGCACGAGATCGTCACCCGCGACCAGGCCGTCCTCACACCGACCGCCGAGATCGACCCGGGCACGCTGACACGCACCTTCACGCTGAAGTGCAACGATGTCGTGGCGGACGCGCTGCTGCCGCGCCTCGCCGCCCCGCTCACCGCCACCGCGCCCGGTGTCTGTCTGCGCGTACTCGGTGAAGACGATCTGCCGTACAACCCCTCGACCTGGGAGGGTTTCACCGCGGTGCCGCATGTCGTGGTGTCCCGGCGTGGCCGTACCCACGACCGCCTCAGTGATCTGATCGAGCGTCACAATGTGTGCAGGACAGTCGCGTTCACCGTGCCAACGCTGTCCCTGGCGCTGCGTACGGTAGCCGCCCACGGCCTGATCACGGTCGCCCCGGCACTGCTCGGCACGGACGTACTCCCCACGGGTCTACGCACCTACCCCCTGCCGGAGCCCACTCCGCCCATCCCGGTCGTCCTCGCCTGGCACGCCCGCCACGACCGCGACGCCGCTCACCGCTGGCTCCGCAATCTGATCACCAGCACCCTCACCGCCAAGCACGCCGCGGGTTCGTTCAGCTGAAGGGAACGGCGTCCGTCGGGGCGGTGTGCCAGTTGGTGACGATCGGGTCCTCGACCGTGATGGTGCCGACCGGCAGGGAAACCGGGTTGGGGTCGTTGTCGCCGACGGCGACGATGATGCTGTCCAGTTCCTTGCCACCGTTTCCGTTGGTGGTCTTCGGGTTCACTCCGGCGTAGGCGGCGGTGCTCCCGCTCAGCTTGATCTGCTTGCCGACGGTCTGCTCCGCGGGACCCGCCTCGGTGCCGTCGGATCCGAACGCCACGGTCGGAAGCGCGGGGGGCAGGTAGCAGGTGATCCCCGACTTCGCCTTCGCGATGATCAGGATGTAACCGCCGGCCTGGGTCTCGGGCCTGGTGCTCCAGGAGATGTCGTTGGCGCCGCAGCTCTGCTCGACCGGCTCCCGCTCGCCGTTGCCGGTGTCGGCGCCGGAGCCGGAGTCAGAGCCGGAGTCGGCCCCGTCCGCGGTTCCCTTGTCCGTCGCGTCGGAGCCCTTACCGGTGCCCTGGTCACTGCCCGCGGTCGACGAGCCGGACGGGGTGGCCGCACTGTCGGTCGCAGGGGCGGACGAAGAACCGTGCGCGGCGCCGGTGTCCGTGGCCGCGTCCGAGCCCGAGTCCTCGCACGCCGTCATCAGCATGGCGCCGCCGACGAGGACTGCGGATACGAGAAGGGCCTTGCGACGGTTGCCGGACATGAAATCCCCTTGGTGATCAGTGGTTGAGGCCGAAGCGGTGTCGGCTTCTTGGCGCTTGCTTGATCATTATGAGGGGGCTGTGAGCCGAGGAGATCCCGGCGTCTTCGTTCCAGGACATCGCTGTCGCAGACTCATCACATGATCACGAACAGGCACCCCAACAAGCTCCCGAACCAGCGCTGTTCGGCACCCGGTCGGCGCCCCCTGCCGTCGGCCTGGCCTCACGGTGTGCCATCTCCCGGTGTGCCGCCCGTCGGCTCAATGTCGCCCGTCGGCTCGCGGGAGGGAAGGATCTCGTACCGGGGCAGGTATGCCGTGCCGAGTGCCTGCACGGTCGCGACGGTGGGAATGGCGATGACGGCACCGACCGCTCCGAGGAGTGCCGCTCCGGCGAGGACGGATCCGAAGGCCACGGCGGGATGGACCTCGACCGTACGCGCCGTGATGCGCGGCTGCAGCACGTAGTTCTCCACCTGCTGGTACGCCGTCGCGAAGATCACCACCCAGAGGCCGTCCACCGGGGCGACCGTCAGCGCCACCAGGGTCGGCAGGGCCGCGGCCAGATAGGTTCCGACCGTGGGAACGAACTGCGAGACGACACCCACCCAGACCGCCAGCGCCACCGTGTACGGGATGCCGAGCGCCGTGAACGCCACCGTGTGGGCGACGGCGGAGAACAGGGCCAGCAGAGCCCGTGAGTATGTGTATCCGCCGGTCTTGGCCAGAGCGATGGTCCAGGCCCGGCGCGCGGCCGCCTGCCGCCGCGGGGGCAGCAGCGACAGGGCGGCTCGCCTCAGCCGCGGGCCGTCGGCGGTGAAGTAGTACGCGAACAGCGCGATCGTGAGCAGTTGGAAGATGCCGCCGATCACTGTCGTGGACAGCCCCCACACATGGTCGGCGGCCTGCCGGGCGTATGTCTCGACGCTCCCGGAGCCGGGCGTCAGACGGTCCGTGGTGAGCTTCGTACCGAAGGCATCGTTGAGCCGGTCGACCAGGGTGTCGAGCAGGTCGGGCAGCCGGTGCCACACCTGGGCCGTCTGGTCGATCAGCAGCGTCACCACGGCGCCGAGGAAGCCGCCGATCGCTGCCAGCGTCACCGCGAACACGAGCGGTGTAGCGATCGATCGGCGCATCCCACGGACCTCGAACCGGCGCACGGCCGGCTCCATGACCATCGAGAGGAAGAAGGAGACCAGCAGCATCACCCCGAGACCGACGAGTTGCCGGGCCGCCCAGACGGTCACCTCGAACACCGCCGTGAGGACGAGGCCGATGGCTATCGCCTTCGGAAGCCACACAGGCATGGACTGAGTCACCCGGGCGTCGTGATGTTCACACACGGTCTTGTGGCGTTCCCGTCTCTTGGATCCTTGGGCCTCGGACCGCCGGGGTTCGGCGGTCCGAGGGTCGGCGTCCGGCCCGAGGAGGCTCGGCGGCCGGGGCCAGTGGCCCCGGGTCGGCGGGCCGGGCCCGTGGCCGGAGGCCG